>LELG01000129.1 GCA_001045575.1 Candidatus Burkholderia pumila | reverse complement strand
AACCCACATCGCATGTCGGTCACGCCCGCCGCGATCCAGATGCGTGTACCAGCTGATAGCGAGATCATGATCGCAGACTGCTCAGCACGGTACGCAGCATGTCAGCGTCGACCAGGCCGTGTACCTTAACTACCGCGCGGCCAATGCAGATCTCGATCGTGCCCGCAGGCAAAGCCGGCTTCGTGCTAGCGATCTAGCGATTGCGAATCGCCCGGGATGGAGCAACGGTTTGCGTCGGCGCGTCCCTTAAAAAAACGACTGGAAGAAGGCCGGTAGACGAGGCGTGTTGCTCGGCAAGATAACGGCGCCCGCAGGTGTACAACATGTTCGCGTTGATGCCATTCTCGCGGGCTAGCCTTGCGACCGAGACACTCGGATCGCACGCTGCTGCCAGTCGATCCCGAAGCTCCCGTGGGTAATTCGGACGGCCCGCTCGACTACCCTGCTTATTCTCTGACGACTCTGACAAAGCGATGTCCATCAAATCGAGTGATGGACATCGCTTTGCGACGTATTGCCGTCACCATCTACGACGGTTGGGACGAGCCGCTTACCCGTATTCCTTGTGACGGTAGATCAGATAGATGATGTTGTAGTGCTTCGAGCAGGCAAGTTCTTCCGCCAGCATGCACCACTGATCGCTCTTGCAGACGTCGCCCGGAAGCAGATCGAGCGCATGCCGCAGCACGTTGCGATAGCACTGCGCGCGCTGCATCTGGTCCGTGACGAGCCGCGTGCGGCTGGAGTACTGCACTCCTTCACACGCCCCATCACATCGACGATGCTATCCGGCACCGGCTCGCGCACGCTCCATAGATCGACCCTGGAACGCGAGCGTGTCACGGCGCGGCGTGGCCGTCGCAATTTCATAAAGCGGCGTGTTCGACATGAGCCCACCGTCCTAGTAGAACTGGCCGCTGATCTCGACCGCGGCAAACCCCGGCGGCAACGCGCCCGACGCCATGAAATGTTCCGCGCGCAGCTTGATCTTCATCGCGACGACCGACACGCGCGTCTCGCCCGAATTGATGCGGTCGAAATCGCAGAGGCGTTCGAGCGTGGCCTTGAGCAGCGTGGTATCGTAATAGCGTACGGTCTGCAGCGTGCTTCGATGCAATCGGCGACGGCGGCGGAAAACGCGGCACGAAAAAAACCTTCTGCCCTTCGACCAGCGCGCTCGCCGCCTGAAACTTCGTGAAGGCTTTGCGAATCTCGTTGGCGGAATCGAAGAGCACGCGCTCCAGCATCGCCGGGATCGGGAAACCGAAGGCCGGCTGGCAAATGTCTCCCAGAACTCGAACAGACGCGTGACGCGATCCTGCGGCGCGTTCTCCGCAATGATCGCCGTATTGAGTGCGCCGATCGAAATGCCGGCAATCCTCCAGTCGGATGAATATCATATCCGTCTCGTGCAGCCCCTGATACACGCCCGCCTGAACGTGCCCAGCGCGCCGCCGCCCTGCAGCATCAGCGCGACGGTCTCGTAAGGCGGCAAGTCGATGCGCCGCTGCGCGCGTTCCCCTTGCAACAGTTTCCTGTTGTCGTTCCCGGCTATCTCGTCGCTTCCTCTTCTTATTGCATGAACCAGCCGTGACTGACGACGAACGATTGCCCGTCAGCGCCGCCGTCTCGAACGCGGACAGGAACAACACCGTTTGCGCGACATCTTCGACAGTGGCGAAGACGCCATCGACAGTGCCGCCGAGCATCACGCGCTTCACGACCTCTTCCTCGCTGATGCCGAGTTCCTTCGCCTGCTCGGGAATCTGCTTGTCGACGAGCGACGTGCGCACGAAACTCGGACAGACGACATGCGAGCGCACGTTATGCTTCGCGCCTTCCTTGGCCAGCACGCGCGCAAGACCCAGCAAGCCGTGCTTCGCCGTCACATACGCCGGCTTGAGCGGCGACGCCTCGTGCGAATGCACCGAACCCATGTAGATGACGCCACCGCGATCGTCCTTGTCATGTGCCGGAGCGCGGCCTTCGTAGTGAGGAACGCACCATCGACATAGATGGCCATCATCTTCTTCTAGTCGGCATACGCGTAATTTTCGATCGGATTGACGATCTGGATGCCGGCATTCGACACGAGGATATCGACCGAACCGAACTCCGCCGCGACACGCTCGATACCCTGATCGATCGCATCTTCGTTGTCACGTCCATTGCGATGCCGATGGCCTTGCCGCCTTTGCCGCGAATCTTCTGCGCGACCGCATCCGCGCCTGTCACGACCGCCGTTTTTCCGTCGAGCTTTCCGTTCTGCGACATGCAAACCTCCTGTCCACGAGTGAATGAGGGGAATGACACCATGCTGTGCCGATGGGTCCGCAAGCTGTCCGAAAGGAGTAGGCCGAATCGCGCATCTACTCCCCTTTTGGATGACTATTCGAGCGCGTCGCGAGCGGCTATTGTGCATGAACGTCGCGCTGCTCTGCAGCATGCAGCATCGGCTAAAATAGGTGCCCTTCTGCGAGGTGCGCCTCGGTCCTTCATCGTCTCAACGCCCCGTCATGCTCAGTTACCGCCACGCCTTCCCGCAGGCAACCACGCCGATGTGCTCAAACACGCGATCGTCGTCCAGATGCTTCGTTACCTGGGGCTGAAGGACAAGCTGTACTGGTATATCGACAAGCATTCGGGCGCGGGCGTGTATTTGCTGACGGAAGGCTTCGTGGCGAAGAACGCCGAATACGAGTCAGGCATCGCGCGGCTATGAAATCGCACGGATTTGCCACTGTTGCTGACGGATTATGTCGATGAAGTGAAGGCGCTGAACGCCGACGGCGAACTGCGCTTCTATCCCGGCTCGTCCTACCTCACGTATCGGCTGATGCGCGAGCAGGACCGAATGCGGCTGTACGAATTGCACAATAAAAAAATCGACGTGCTGAGCCACAATTTCCGCGATACCGGACGCCGCACGATGGTCTACGACGGCGACGGTTTCGAAGGCACCAAGGGGATTCTTCCGCCGCCGCGCGCGCTCGTGCTGATCGATCCGTCGTAGAGGACAAGTGCGACTATGCGCGCATGCTGACGTGTCTGGAGGAGTGCCTCTGAAGCGCTTCGCAACCGGCAAGTTTGCCGTGTGGTATCCGATCGTCACGCGTCCCGAGTCACAACGCTTCGTGGAGCAATTGAGAAGGCCATCCAGCCGAATGGCTGGCTGCACGCGACGTTTACCGTAAAAGCGCCGCCCGCTGACGGCTTTGGTCTGTACGGCAGCGGTGTTCATTCTGAATCCGCCGTACACGCTGGCGGCGAGACTGAAAAGCGCGTTGCCCTTTCTCGTCGATGCGCTCGGCGAGGACGCGAATGCATCGTTCAAACTTGAACATCGCGCAGATTAATCAGACGGACGCGACGCGCGATGAAGGCCATTGGCCGAAGGCATGGCAGTTTGCCCGCTTCCGTTCGACATACGGCGAAACGACGCTAGGTTGCTGTTCCTGCTGCGGAAGTCCGGGCAATATCTGAACCATCTTTCTCGCCATGATGGCTCGCTCTTTTTATGTAGACGAAATAATTTATCTTATCCCGGTGGCAAGCTTTAGGCTAGTCGTTTCGACATACACAACCAAGGATCATCGATGAAAGCAGAAAGAATCGTGTTTGCCATGATCGCGGCTTGTTGCAGCGCGGCCGCCGTCGCATGAGACAATGCCCGAGCATATCAGGCCGCGGATAGCGCCGGTTCGCTTCCACGGCAGCGTTTCGGGCTGCCGACAAGTCGATGATGTCTGGCATATCGAACATTCCAGTACACCAGCGACGCCGACCGCGATTTCGTCGCGCACATGATTCCGCACCATGAGGGCGCAGTGGAGATGGCGAAGGTCGAGCTGAAATACGGTAAGGATGCGAAGCTGCATAAGCTGGCGAAAGACATCATCGCCGCGCAGACAAAGAGATCGCCTTCATGAAGTAGTGGCTGGCAGCGCATCCGCAGAAATAAGGAAGCGACGCGCGAGCCAAAAACAAGCCCCGCCGCATTACGAGGCTTTGCCGTTTTTCTTGGCCGCTGCAACCCGTGCGTGGACGACCGCGAACCTTAGACGTTGGCTTCGAGCGAGCGGATGCGTTGCTCCAACTGGACGATATCCGACGACTGCGCTAGGTACTCTTCGCGGCAACGTTTGCTCGGCAGCTTCAAACCAGATGCTCAGCTTTTCGATGACGAATGCAAACATGATGTTCTTCAGAGATTTTCAGGCCCCCTGGCTTGGATTTGGACAAGTGATTATCCTCTAAATAATAACATTAATTATAGTGAATATAGTGAAGAGCTTCGACGCATTGCAACCAAAATGCTTGAATACTGTGCATAACGTTGCGCAAAAGTGCGTTGTTTATTTCGAGGCAAGTAACTGTTTTTTTCACATAAAATTCGACTAATCTTAAATTGATTAAGCACCATTTATGTGCCTTTATCGCGCTCATACGTGACCGGTCCTGCCAGAGCGCCAGCAGTTTTCGGATGTTTTCGACAAGAAAGCCAAGCCGCCGCGCCTGTCGCACGAAACGCAGCGCGTGCACTTCCTGCGCGCCATAAACGCGATATCTCGACGTCGTCCGCCCGACCGGATTGAGCAAGCCGACGCTTTCGTAATAGCGGATCATTTTTGCCGTCACGCCCGAGGCACGCGCGGCGTCGCCAATGTTTATATGATGCCCCGAAGAAATCTCGTCCCGACTCGACTCTATACCTTCCCACGATGACAAAGTCTACAATATAATATTATTGATAATCGCTTTTTTTAATAAAGGAAATCGGAATGACTGAATTCGAAGTGGAAGGTATGAGCTTGCCAGCATTGCGTCACCGCCGTTACGCACTAGATCCAGGAAATCAATCCGCAGGCGCAGGTGCGCGTCGATCTGAAGCACGGCAAGGTCGTCGTCGAATCGACGCAAACGGCTGATGCGCTGAAAGACGCCATCGACGAGGCCGGTTATACGGTTCGGTTCGCGGCGTCGCATTCGCATGAGGAAGGTTGCGATCATCGGTGCGTCCGGGCTGCTAGGGCGCGCGGTTGCCAGTGAACTGGCGAAAGTACCGGACAGGCAGGTCGTGCAGACGGCGCATCGCCGGGCGGATGCGGGCAGGGTGCCGCTCAATATCCGCGATCACGACGCCATCGGCGCTTTTCTGCGCGCGAAATCGCCAGATGCGGTCGTCGTCACCGCGGCCGAACGCCGGCCGGACGTGTGCGAAAACGATCCGGCGCTCTTCCGCGCGTTGAACGTTGACGCGCTCTCCGCCATCGCGGGCGAAGCGCGGCAATCCGGCGCGTGGGTGTGAATAGTTGTCGATTTCGACCGGTTACGTATTCGACGGCACTTCTCCGACCTA
This sequence comes from Candidatus Burkholderia pumila, assembly GCA_001045575.1. Lineage (GTDB taxonomy): Bacteria > Pseudomonadota > Gammaproteobacteria > Burkholderiales > Burkholderiaceae > Caballeronia > Caballeronia pumila. The sequence continues at coordinate 4,080 of LELG01000129.1, read as the reverse complement.
CTTTCCCGACTCTGCCCCTGCACAACGCCTACGGCCACAGCAAGCTCTATGGCGAACGCGCGCTACTCGCGGCAGATCCGTCGTCGTGCGTGCTGCAGTTGCCGCTGTTGTACGGGCCGTGCATCGACTGGAACGAATCGGCGGTGACGAGTCTGACGCCGGCTATCGTACGGTCGTCGGCATCGACAGAATCGGGCAGCGCGATCGCGCCGATGGACGCCTGGGCGACGCGCTATCCGACTTACACTCCCGACGTCGCCGTGGTGATTCGCGGCGGTTTCGTATCGCTTGATACATGCGCTGTGAGGTACACGAGCAGCGCGAAGCTCGCCGAATGGCTCTCCGGAAATCCGTATTCGCCGAAGCCCTCGATCTGCTTGCACACGCGCGCCGCAAATTCGTGCTGATAGCCGCGCGTGAACATCTTCGCCATCAAATCGGCCTGATATTTTTCGAGATGACTGCCGCGACGCCAAGCGGCCATCGCGCGGCATAACTGATCGGCTTCTTCGGCTGAGTAACCGGCGGCGACCATTGCGAGCTTCATCACTTGTTCCTGGAAGATCGGCACGCCGAGCGTACGGCCGAGCACGGGCCGCAAATCTTCCTTCAGATAGTCCTCCGCCTCCAGTCCCTGTTTGCGACGCAGATACGGATGCACCATGCCGCCCTGAATCGGACCGGGACGCACGATCGCCACTTCGATCACGAGGTCGTAATACTTTTCGGGACGCAGGCGCGGCAACATGCTTTGCTGCGCGCGATTTGATCTAGAACACGCCGACCGTATCCGCGCGGCAGCACATCTCGTAGACGGCTTTGTCCTCGCGCCGAAGAATATGGCTCACGCCGAAATCCGGAATGCCCCCCCCCTGCAGCGCGACGAATTCGAGCACGCAGCGAATGGCCGAGAGCATGCCGAGCGCGAGCACATCGACTTTCAAGAACTTGAGCATGTCAATGTCGTCCTTGTCCCACTGAATCACGCAGCAGTCCTTCATCGCGGCGTTTTCGATCGGCACGGGCCGTGACAAACGCTTGCGCGCAATCACGAATCCGCCGACGTGCTGCGACAGATGACGCGGAAAGCCGCGCCGTTCGCGCGTCAATCGGATCAGATGCTTCGACATGCGAGTCCTCGCTGAAACCCGCTTCCTTCAGATAGGATAGCCGCCACCGCCGACGGCCCATCCCACCATTGCTGCGACTTGCCGATGCGTTCGATCAGCGACGCATCCAGCCCGAGCGCCTTGCCTACAATAATCCTTCAACGCACTGTGCGTGTGATATGTCGTCAGCGACGCGCGATGCCGCCCGTACTTTCTTTATATAAGATGTACTGGATGACTTCCTCGCGCCGCTGATGCTCGAAATCGACGTCGATGTCGGGCAGGCTCGTTGCGCGCCTGCAAGATGAAACAATCGATCAGTAGGTCCATGCGCACCGGATCGAGTTCGGTGATGAGCAGGCAATAGCAGATGATGGAGTTCGTCGCCGAGCCGCGGCCCTGACACAGAATCTTGCGGTTGCGCGCAAACGAGACGATGTCGTAGACCGTCAGAAAGTATTTCTCGTAGCCAAGTTTTGCGACGAGCGCCAGTTCCTTGTAGATCAGCCCGATGGTGTCCGCGTCCATCCCATTTGGCCAACGCCTGAGTGCGCCTTCGATCACCTGCTTCCGCAAGTAGCTACCGGGCGTCTCGCCGGCCGGCACGAGTTCTTCGGGAATTCGTACTGCAATTCCTTGAGCTCGAACGTGCAGCGCGACGCCACCTTCAGCGTTTCCGCAATTGCCTCTTTCGGATATAGTGCGCCGGATCCGCAAGCGCGTGCGCAAATGCCGCTCCGCGTTCGCTTCGAGCGCGTAACCGCATTGCGCGAGCGGCCGATTCAGGTGGATGAAGGTCAGTGTGTCCTGCAAAGGCTTGCGCGAGCGCGCGTGCATCAGCGCCCCGCTCGCCGCGATCAGCGGTAATCCGCTCGCCTCGGAAACTCGGAAATAATGCGGCACGACGCGAGACGTTCGTCATCGCTGCCGTCCTGTCACAATTCCAGCGCGATCCACGCTCGATCGGCAGCAAAACTCGCGAGCCATTGCGCGCGATCGAGCGTCTCGGCAAGCGTCGCGGAACGCTGCGGCACGAGAATCAGCAAGCAGTCCGGCAGATACTTCAGATGCGCGATGTCGCCGCGCAAATCGGTCATATCAAGCGCGGCGGAGGACGCGGCGAGATCCGTGAAATCTTTGGGACCGAGCTTATACGTGCCCTTCGGCGAGCGCGAACGCGCGACCGAAATCAGCTCCGACAGATATGCCGTAACCGTCGCGATTTGTCGCCAGCGCGATCAGAGTGCAAAACGGCGCGTCGTCGGCATCGGTCAAATGCAGTTCACTGCCGATTATCAGTTTCAACATCTGCTTTTGCGGCAGCGGGCTGGCCGGCTTTGTGCGCGGCATCGGCGGCGGCTTTCGCTCTTGCTTCGATATCCTGGATCGCGCCGTACGCTATGTGTACGCACGACGCCCGCGAGCGAACATTCGTCGGTGATCGCTATCGCCGTGTAGCCGTGCTCCAGCGCCGTCGCCGCCAACTCCTGCGGATGCGACGCACCGCACAAGAACGAAAAGTTGCTCAGGCAATGCAGCTCGGCACAGTCCGGCAACAACGCCGACGCGGACACCGAGCCCTGCGCATTAATTTCGATGATGTCGTCGAGATCGTCCATCGTCACATCATCCGAAAAAGCCGTGCAGGAACCAGTTGCCGCTCAACCGTTCTCGATTACACCCAGAACATGCGGCCGCGGTCATCGGCGGCGACGTAGTAATCGCGCTGCACGCCGTTGCTGTCCTATCATCCCGTCTCGATGCGCTCCGTCCGGCTGATCAGCTTCAGCGGCCAGCAATAGAACGGCCGCTCGTTGCGCAGCATCAGCTTTGCAGCACTTCGAAAATCCACACCGGGCGTGGCTGCTGCGGAATGGCGAGATCCGGCAATTCGAGTTGCTCGCCCGCTTCTTCGTCGATTGGCGTTCGATCGTCTGGCTTCTCCGCTTTTTTTACCGCACTTCGACTTGGTCTCACGTTTCGCCTGATATGGCGCGGTGCTCATCGTCGCCTCCGGCTGATGGTCGTTGTGCGCAATCCAATTGCACGACGTTCTCCGCGCCGAGCGGCGCGCTCAGGCATTCAAGCAGGTGCGCCATCGACTCGTTATCGGAGGTGGGCATCGGAAACAGCGTGTCGGGGAGCGGCGCATGCTCGCTAACCTTGTCGGCCAGCAGCCTGATTTCAATGACCGGCGCGATGAGCGTTGTCTGATTCAGCTTCTCGCGCAGCAACCAGAGGATATGGTCCGAATCGCGCGTCGGCACCGCCCACGATATCTTCAGCGTTGATGTCTTCGGCGCGTGACGCGCGGCCAGTTCATGTTCGAGCAGCAAGGAAAACTCGCTGACCGCTGCGTGATGCGCACTCAGCCAGCCGGCCAGTTGCAGCACGAGCCGGCGCGTTGCGAACAGCAGCGCTTCTGCATTCTCGACGCGTGCCTGCAATTCGAGCTTCGCCTCGAACGATGCCGGCGCGCAAAACGCCTCGCGCGGATCGGGCGCTTCGCCGTACACCTGCGCGAGCCAGTGCAAAATCCCCTGCCCCCTGCCCAAAGCGCCGAGCAATGCCTTTGCGCGGCAGGCGACGCAATCCGCCAGCGTCGCGCAACCGATCTGCTCGAACGCGTTGCCATGCGATTCCGCCGATGGCACGAGCGACACGGGCAGGCATCAAGCATTCGCGTGAGCGTCGTTTCCTTGACGATGCGTACGCGGCGCGTCACACGCCGCGTGCGTGCGCGAGCAGCCACGCGTCCTAGGCGGTCGGTGCGCAGCCCATGCGTGAAGTGAAGCTGCAGTCTTTTACCGTCGACATCACTTTTTGAATCAGCGTCCGCAAGCCGGAGCTAAAGTCGGAAGTGGTGTACGGAGAAGCTGAGGCGGGAAATTGAAGGCGGTGGTGGTTTCAGCTGAGAATCTGATTGTCGAAGTCGGAAACCAGCGAACAACAAAAAAAAACCACCCACCAT
>LELG01000128.1 GCA_001045575.1 Candidatus Burkholderia pumila | reverse complement strand
TCGTGGCTTTGGTACACGCTTCCTTCAGACCCCGCCTCACGACGACGCCCTTGCGTGTCGCTAATCCTTCACCACCATCAGGTTGGACAGGGGACTCCCACCCCCAAGCTGTTGCGCATGCGCGGCGAAGCCATTCCGCCGGCCCGTTTTTTCGTCTGAACGTTTCGCACAAGCAACACACAAGCAACACTTAGCGCGCAAAGCTCATGTAATGTCTCAGGAATGCTTGCCGCGCGCCTATGCGACGGGCTAGTATCGGCACACTGTCCCTTCGAGGGCGAGATTTCGCTCGCCCGTGTCAAATGCGTCGATTCTGGCTGCCGCTCCTCGTCACCGTTCTGCTTGCCGCGTGTGGAAGCGCACCGCAGCAAGCGGCGCGTAAGCCATCGGCAAGCGCCGCCAATCGCACATTCAAGCCGCCAGCGGGCTTTCCGACTTTCGTGGATCACAGCGTCGGGCGTGAGGAAATCTCCATTCAGGCAATGGCGCTCGTCGGCATGCCCTACCGCTGGAGCGGCAACACGCCCGACGCCGGTTTCGATTGCAGCGGCCTCGTGCGATACGTGGTGGATCATGCGGCATCGGTGAATCTGCCGCGCACGACGGCGGAGATGAGCGGACGCGGGGAATCCATCGAGCCGGATGAAGTCGCGCCCGGAGATCTGATTTTCTTCAACACGACGGGACGGCCGCATTCGCATGTGGGCATTTACGTCGGGAAGCTGCGGTTCGTGAATGCGCCATCGACGGGCGGCACGGTGCGACTCGATTACCTCACGAATCTGTATTGGGCGAAGCGTTTCGATGGCATCCGGCGCGTCGCGCCCGCGCGAACTGCGCCGACCACGTCGTTCGATGCGCCGACTTACATGGCTTTCTCGCCAGCGCCTGCATCCGCGCAGCCAAGTGCGCCTGTGACTGCGCAGCTCGCTCCTGCTCCGGTTTCGTCCTACGCTCTACAGCAGCCCGCCAGCGCCGATGCCTTCGAACCACCGCCATCGACGACTTTGAACTCCGCGCAACGTCAGTCGCAAAGCGCGGGCAGGCGCGAGCACGCCTCCCCGTGTCGGTGCCTTCGAGCTGCCGCCTTCGTCCCTGAGCGCGGCACAACGGCAAGCACAGGCCGCCAGCGCAACCGCACCGACAACCGCACCGACAACCGCACCGACAACCGCACCGACAACCGCACCGACAACCGCACCGACAACCGCACCGACAACCGCTGCGATCAACGCCTCGCCCGATCCGATTCAAGCCGCCGCTGACTCCTTCGAACCGCCGCCGCCCACGGCGCGCGCGGCACGCCAGCAAGCGCGTGCTGCATCAAACGCGGATACGGAACGCCGTTGCGCGTGATGCGTGCCTCCACCGGCTCGCTTGCTCCCAAAACCGACGACCCCATCGCCCGCTTCGCCAACTGACGCTTGATCGTCCTCTCTGCTATCGTGTCCGACCAACCTGACACGCGGTAACAGGAAGGAGCGAATTATCATGGATCTGGGTCTTGCCGGGAAGGTCGTCCTGATCGCGGGCGGCAGCAAGGGAATCGGCTTTGCATGCGCGAAAGCATTCGCCAGCGAAGGCGCAAAAGTAGCGATAGTTTCACGCGATGCATCGAATCTCGCCCGTGCACGCGAACAACTGGCGAGCGCCGGTCATCACGTTCACTTTGCCCGCGCCGATCTGCACGAAGCGCATAGCGCGGAGGACGTGGTCGAGGAAGCGAGCGCCGCGTTCGGCCCCATCGACATTCTGATCCAACAGCGCAGGCGCGGCGCGCCGCTACGATCCCGACACGATCGACGCTGCCACAAGGCCGCGATGGACGCGAAATATTTCCCCTACGTGTACCCACAGCAAGTCGTGCTGAAGCAAATGGCCGAACGGCTAAGGAAGAATCTGGAGACGGAACCGGGCGCGATCGTAAATATCGTGGGACAAGGCAGGAAGATTACGATCGACATTCACATCGCGGGCGGCGCAGCGAATACGACGCTCATGCTCAATATGGTTGGCCTCGCGCATCACTACGCTAAGCTCGGCATCCGCATCAACGCGATCTCCGGGATCGACACTAACGGAACGCGTCGAGGAAACGCTGGCGCTCGAAGCGCAGCGGCCCGGCAAGACATGCGACGAGGTGCTTGCCGGCAGTCAGTCCAAGGTTCTGCTCGGACGTTTTGCGAAACCGGAAGAGATCGCGGATGTTGCGCGCTTCCTGGCCAGCTGCCGCGCGAGTTACTTGTCGTGCGCGATCATTACGATGGACGGCGTGTCGTCGCCCATCATCTGAATCTCGCGCGGTGTGAATCAAAGGAAGCGGTGACCGATCCACCAGCCGGCCGCCGCGATCACTGCGGACGCGGGAATCGTCAGAATCCACGCCCACACGATATTCCCCGCCACGCCCCAGCGCACCGCGCTGAACTTCTGCGTCGCGCCAACGCCGACGATGGCACCGGTGATGGTATGCGTCGCCGAAACGGGAATGCCGAGGAACGACGCGACGAACAGCGTGATCGCCCCGCCCGTTTCCGCGCAGAAACCGCCGACTGGCTTGAGCTTGGTGATCTTTTGCCCCATCGTGCGAACGATGCGCCAGCCGCCGAACAGCGTGCCGAGGCCCATCGACAGATAGCACAGCCCGATTACCCACACGGGCGGCGCTTCGGTCGTGGCGGACGCGTAGCCAGTCGCAATCAGCAGCATCCAGATGATGCCGATGGTCTTCTGCGAATCGTTCCCGCCGTGGCCGAGCGAGTACAGCCCCGCCGACACGAGCTGCAGGCGGCGGAAGCGCCGGTCGACCTTCGACGGCGGTGTGCGGAAGAACATCCATGACACCAGCAGCATGAAGAACGAGCCGAGGATGAAACCGAGAATGGGCGAGACGAAGATGAACGCGACCGTCTTGAGCAAGCCATCCCAGTTCAGCGAGACCCAGCCCGACTTGGCAAGCGCCGCGCCGACCAGTCCGCCAATCAGCGCATGCGACGAACTCGACGGAATGCCGTAGCGCCACGTGACGATGTTCCAGCCGATCGCCCCGACGAGCGCGCCGAAGATGACATAGTGATCGACGATGTTCGGATCGATCGTGCCCTTGCCGACTGTCGCGGCGACCTTCAGGTGAAAGATGAAATACGCGATGACGTTGAACGCGGCGGCGAACGCGATCGCTTGGTGCGGCTTGAGCACGCCCGTTGATACGACTGTCGCAATGGAATTGGCTGCGTCGTGGAACCCGTTCATGAAGTCGAATACGAGCGCGATGACCACGAGCAAGGTGACAGCCCAGATGGCGAGTTTAATCGAATGCATCGGATGTTGTTCAGGCGTTTTCGAGCACGATGCCTTCGATGATGTTCGCCACGTCCTCGCACTTGTCGGTGACCGTCTCGAGGAGTTCGTAGATCGCCTTCAGTTTGATGAGCGTCTTGACGTCGTCTTCCTCGCGGAAGAGCTTGGACATGGCCGAGCGCAGCACGCGGTCCGCGTCGGATTCCAGACGGTCGATGTCCTCGCACAGCTTGAGGATTTCGCTGGCGCGCTTCATGTCGGCAAGCAACTGGACGGCCTGCTGCACGCGCTCGCACGTGGCCGTGCAGATGTGCGCGAGCTGGCTTGCCTCGGACGTGACGGCGCGCACGTCGTACAACGAAATGGCCGTGGCGACGTCCTCCATCAGGTCGAGGATGTCGTCCATCGTGGTGATGAGCTTGTGGATTTCGTCACGGTCGAGCGGCGTGATGAAGGTCTTGTGCAGCAGATCGATGGTTTCATGCGTGAGCTTGTCAGCGCGCTTCTCGTTGGCCTGCACGTTTTGCTTGTGTACCTCGGCTTCGTCGAGGTTGTTGATCAGCAGTTCGAGCTCGCAGCTCGCGTCGACCATGCACTTGGCGTGCGCGTTGAAAATCTCGAAGAATTTGCCCTCGGTGGGCATGAAACGGCCGAACATGGAATTCCCGCTCTAAATGGTCAGATAAGTCAGACATCAAGCTAACATATTATACCTTTGCGGGGATATTTATTAGCGCCGCGCATCTTTGACACGCGACATCAAAAACCACAGGGCTTGACAGAAAACACGACGGGCGGTTATTTGCCGCCGTAGAAATTCTGCGCGCCGGCGAAGTTGTCGAATTTCGTATATTGGCCGTGGAAAGTCAGGCGAACCGGGCCAATTGGACCATTACGCTGCTTGCCGATGATGATCTCCGCTGTGCCCTTGTCCGGGCTGTCGGGATTGTAGACCTCATCGCGATAGATGAACAGAATGACGTCCGCGTCCTGCTCGATAGCGCCGGATTCACGCAGGTCCGACATGACCGGCCGCTTGTTGGGCCGTTGTTCGAGACCGCGATTCAACTGTGACAGCGCGATCACCGGCACGTCGAGTTCTTTCGCCAGGCTCTTCAGCGAACGCGAGATTTCCGAGATTTCGGTCGCGCGGTTCTCGCCGCCGCTGCTGGAGCCCGACATAAGCTGTAGATAGTCGACGATGATCAGCCCGAGCTTTCCGCACTGCCGCGACAGGCGACGCGCGCGCGAGCGCAGTTCCATCGGATTCAGGCCTCCCGTTTCATCGATGAACAACTGCGCTTCGCTCATTTTTTGCACGGCGTGCATGAGTTTCGGCCAGTCCTCGTCAGTCAGCCGCCCCGTTCGCATGCGATGCTGATCGAGCCGGCCGACGGAACCGAGCATACGCATGGTCAACTGCGTGCCGGGCATTTCCATTGAGAACACGGCGACCGGCAAACCATATTCGACGGCAACATATTCGCCGATGTTCATCGAAAACGCGGTTTTACCCATCGACGGACGACCCGAGACGATGATCAGTTCGCCGCCGTGCATGCCCGAGGTCATGCGGTCGAGATCGACGAAGCCGGTCGGTGTGCCGGTCACATCGCTCGGATTCGCGGTATGATACAGCGTGTCGATGCGCTCCACCACCTGCGTCAGCAGCGGCCCGATTTCCAGAAAGCCCTGCATGCCGCGCACGCCGTCTTCCGCGATGGAAAATACGCGCGATTCCGCTTCGTCCAGAATCTGGCGGACTTCCTTGCCTTGCGGGTTGAAGGCATCGGCGGAGATTTCGTCGGCGACGGAAACGAGGCGGCGCAACATGGCACGATCGCGTACGATTTCCGCATAGCGGCGGATATTGGCCGCGCTTGGCGTGTTTTGCGCCAGTGCATTCAAGTACGCCAGCCCGCCGACTTCCTCGGCCTTCCCTGCCATGTTCAACGCTTCGTACACGGTAATCACGTCCGCGGGACGCGTGGACGCAATCAGCTTGCCGATATGCTCATAAATGATACGATGGTCATAGCGATAGAAATCGCTTTGCGCCATGACATCGGCAATACGGTCCCATGCGGCGTTGTCCAGCAGCAGCCCGCCGATTACCGATTGTTCGGCCTCGATCGAGTGTGGCGGGACCTTCAGCGACTCAAGCTGCGGATCTTTGGACGGAGCGTTCATGGGGTGGAATTATCGAACAATGACCGGGGGCCAACAATAAAAAAATGGCAGACGCTTACGATGCGCCTGCCATTTCTGAACTACTGGCGGGACGCTAGGCCCCGCTTCAGACTTACTCGTGCTCGCCGAGCACCGATACCGTGACGTCAACCACGACGTCCGTGTGCAGCGCGACCTGAACCGAGTGGTCGCCGATCATCTTCAGCGGACCTTGCGGCAAACGAACCTGCGCCTTTTCGATGTCGCCGAAGCCCTGGCCCTTCAGAGCCGTGGCGATGTCAGCGTTGGTGATCGAGCCGAACAGACGGCCGTCGACGCCAGCCTTCTGCGAGAGCTGAACGGTCAGGCCGTTCAGCTTTTCGCCTCGTGCTTGCGCTGCTGACAGCTTTTCTGCTGCGACCTTTTCCAGCTCGGCGCGGCGGACTTCGAATTCAACGATTGCGTCCTTCGTTGCGCGGCGTGCCTTCTTACCGGGGATCAGGAAGTTACGTGCGTAGCCGTCCTTGACCTTGACGATGTCGCCGATGTTGCCCAGGTTGACGACCTTTTCCAAAAGAATGATTTGCATTTTTGGCTTGTCCTTAGTGCGTCGTCTGAATTAGGCTTTGTGCAGGTCGGTGTACGGCAGCAGCGCGAGGAAACGCGCACGCTTGATGGCCGTGTCGAGCTGGCGCTGATAGTGCGCCTTCGTGCCAGTCAGACGAGCCGGAGTAATCTTGCCGTTTTCGCCGATGAAGTCCTTCAGCGTTTCCGTGTCCTTGTAGTCGATGTACTCGACACCGGCTGCCGTGAAACGGCAGAATTTCTTGCGTTTGAAGAGCGGGTTTTGTTGCTGACGACGCTGCTTGTCGAATTTCTTACCAGTCGGGCGGGGCATGACTAGTCCTTTCCAATGTCCTGCAATTCTGTGATGTGAAACACCAGGGTTCGCGCGTTGCGGCTCTTCTTGGCCAGAAAGCCCGTAAAGCGTGTTTCGACGCCCATCGGACAGCTTTCCAGCTTGCCGCTCGCTTCACCGGCCGCGACCGCCTGCATGGTCAGTTCGATTTTCCGGGCGATGCCCGCTTCGACGACTTCCGCTGCGTGTTGCAACGTGCAGCTTGCGATGGGAATGCCGGCGGGCGTGTATCGCACCGGTTCGCGTTCCACGACGTTTGCTGTCAGCTGCAGCCGATTCACTGAATTCCTGGTGGCTTAATAATAGTGTTGAACTGTCTTTAAGACTGCGCTTCGTACGGCTGAGCAGCCGCCTGCTTGGCTTCTTCGCGCTGCACTTCCTTCATCATCGGCGATGGGCCGGTTTCGGCCTTCTTCATATTGACGATGAGGTGACGCAGCACGGCGTCGTTGAACTTAAATGTGTGCTCCAGCTCTTCAAGCGTAGCCTGGTCGCATTCGATGTTCATGCAGACGTAATGAGCCTTTGCGAGTTTCTCGATTATGTAGGCCAGTTGGCGACGGCCCCAGTCTTCGATACGATGGATCTGGCCGCCGTGAGACGTGATCGTGCCCTTGTAGCGCTCGATCATCGCGGGCACTTGCTCGCTTTGATCGGGGTGCACGATAAAGACGATTTCGTAATGACGCATATACCATTCCTTGAGGATAGAAGCCACCCGGGCGTCGGACCGATGCGGTTAAGTGATAAACTTTAAATTATAGCGCGTTTCGCTTGTCTGGGCAAGTTCAATCGGCGAAATCTACTTTTGCCGTGAATTCAAAGTGTTTACGGCGGACGCGTACTCCGTTGAAGTTGCGCCAGGAAGCGTCAGGTGGCGTTTCCAGTAATCCGGTTTCGCGTAATTTATATAATATAATCAATGAAGTAGCGCACGCGAGCCGGAATGTAGGCTGCTGTGGATAGACCGCGAGGATGTCGCAATCGGGCAATTCGAACTCATCAAGCACCGTTTCCAGCTCGCCCGATGCCAGTTGCCGCTAAATCTCCCACGTCGAGTGCCAGCCAAGTCTGAGACCTTCCGACATCCATCGATATCGATGGATGCAGCAATTCGCCGTCGTTGCAATCCAGGTTGCCGATGACGCGCACCGTAGCAAGCTTGCCGTTGCGCCGGAAGTACCAGCCGCTGTTCTGCCCGCTTTGCAGATGTGAACACGAGGCAGTTGTGCTTCAGCAGATTTTCGAGCGTTTTAGGCCGTCCGTGCTTCTTGAAGTAAGCGGGCGCGTCGTGTGCGACACGCCCGCTTACTCGCCAGTTTCACCGCGACGAAGTTCGGATCGACCGCGCCGCCGATTCTTATCGACAAGTCATAGCCTTCGCGCACGAGATCCACCACGCGATCGGTCAGATTGAACGACAATCTGTATGTAATTCCGGCTTGTCGCGTACGAACGCGGGCGCGTGCGGCGCGACGTGCATGCGCCCGAACGCAGCCAGCGCGGAGACGATCAGATGCCCACCTTCCGGCCAACAGTTCGTTCTCCGCCTGATCCCAGTCCGCAAGCAGGTTTTTGCAGCGGTCCAGAAACGCCGCGCCGTCTTCGCTGACGACCAAGCCCGCGTCGAGCGATACATCAGCTTCACGCCAAGGCGTTTTTTTCCAGCGCGTCGATGCGCCGTCCCAGTATGACGGGCGACACGCCTTCTTCCAGTGCCGCCGCGATACTGCCCGCCTCGGCCACGCGCACGAATGTTTCGATCTGCTTGAAGCGATCCATCTCCGTCTCCTCCCGGCCGCGTCCAATTCAATATGTACGCAAAAAAACGACCGTAGCTGATCTTATCAAAAACCTTTTCTTTTATTTACACAGTTCTAAAGTTGACTTAACCTTACAAATCAAGATAAGGAAGGAGACGAGCATGCCCAAGATGAGAGCCGTCGATGCAGCCGTGCTCGTGATCGAGAAGGAATGTATCGACAACCGCGTTCGGCGTGCCGGACGCGGTCATCAACTCGTTCTATTCGGCGATGAAAAAGTCCGGCGGCATCAGCCGCGTGCTGGCGCAGCATGTCGAAGGCGCATCGCAATGGCCGAAGGGTATACGCGAGCAGTGCCGGGGAATATCGGCGTTTGTATCGGCACGTCGGGGTCGGCTGGCACGGACTAATTACGGGCCTCTACTCGGCCTCGGCAGACTCGATTCCGATTCTCGCCATCACCGGTCAGGCATCGCGCGCCCGCTTGTACAAGGAAGACTTTCGGCCGTCGATATCGAATCGATCGCCAAGCCCGTCACGAAATGGGCCGTCACCGTGCACGAACCGCTGCTCGTGCCGCGTGTGTTCCAGCAGGCGTTCCATCTGATGCGTTTGGGCCGTCCGGTTCCGGTACTCGTCGACTTGCCGATCGACGTTCAGCTCGCCGAAATCGAGTTCGATATCGACACCGTTTCCGTCTACAAACCGAAAGCGACGTGCACGCAGATTGAGAAAGCGCTGTCGATGCTGAATGACGCGGAGAAGCCGTTGATCGTTTCCGGCGGCGGCGTGCTGAACGCGGTAGCGGAAGACCTGCTCGTGCAGCTCGCGGAAACGCTCGGCGTTCCCGTCATTCCGACGCTCATGTTCTGGGGCGCGATTCCTGACGATCATCCGCTGATGGCGGCATGTACGGCAGCTTGAATTGCGCGCCAACCGCAAGCTCTTCGATCATGAACTGGAAGTCATAGTCACCCGACAGCGCGACGATCTTGCGTTGCGGGTCCGCCGCACGCACTCCGAGCGCGACGGAAATGGTCCAGCCGAGATGAACTACACCCCAAAAGTTGGACATCGATCTGACCTTTTGGGGTGTTTTTCATGGCGAAGTACAACGAGCAGTTCCGGCAGCAAGTAGTTGATGAGTACCTCGCGGGTGGCGTTGGGACAGAGGTGCTGGCAGCGCGATATGGAGTTGGGCGCTCTGTGCGTCGCCGCTGGATTGCGAGCTATCAAGAGGCATGGCAGTGCCGCACTCCGCAAGAAGTCCAGCCGCTACGATGCATCATTCAAGATGGCGGTGC
>LELG01000127.1 GCA_001045575.1 Candidatus Burkholderia pumila | reverse complement strand
CTCTGGATGGATGGTATCGACTTCGTGACCGACCTCGGCATAGACAGGCCGTGCGAGGTGAGTGAGGAGAGAGGGACTCCAACGCATATTGTTTTCCGTCGAGCCTACATCCACGCCTGTCGCACGCGTCCGAAACGAATTGTGCAGACGCTCCTTAACCAATGCGGAGAACGAAATTCCGTTCCCCACAAAGATATTCGAAACGCGGGGGCATTGCAGTGCCCGCGTTTCACATTGCGAAGGTTACTTAGATCTTTCGCCATGAAAGACTGAATGGCAGTGGGCTCCCTTCGGGCGGGGTGACGTTCAAACCCCTATATGAGCCATTACAGCCCGTCATTCGCTTTTTCTATACCTTCCTCTGCCCGCTCCCCAACAGCTTATCTCACGGCTCGCCTGCCCTCGAGGGGCGGAGATATAGATTTACCGAGTTCCACACCGATGACATGAGTGGGTTAGGCGCTGCCTTTCCGTCGGTGACGCATGCGTCAGCGTATTCCCAATGTGAAGAGAAATATCCGGTCACATACCGTTTTAGTGAAAGCGTGTCAGTCACTTACGCTTTATCCCGATAACGACGTTTATCAGCAGTTCACATACGTTCGCCATACCGCCCAGCCTAGCCCCTCGTCCGCCACGTGTGACTGGCAGACTTTGCGCATTGTCTCGTGACAAATACACACTCTTTCAGGGTACACTGTCAGGAAGCTCCGCACAACGCCGTTGCCAACGATGCACTATCCCTAGACTACGGTTGGCTAAACAATCGGTTCTGCTTGCATCCGTACAGCATGAATGCCGGAACAATCACCGATGCAGTTTACAGCGCTGCATCGCCTTTACCTCATGAAGAGCCGGTAAAGATTCCCTCAGGCATTGCCGTAGAACGACTCACCTGAAGATTTCATTGCGGGTCGTATAGCGCACGCAGGGGGTAGAAGCTTTGTTATTCTTGATACTTTGGAAAGGAGAGGCAGCAGATGGCAATAAACCCTTACTGTTCTCCCGTAGTTCCATCCCGAGGGACGGACCTACCCCGTCTTTCGCATTGCTTTACCGCACTTGTCGCCTGGAAGCGTAAACTAGAAGGCAAACCCGAGTCCGGCAATGAGGATGACGCAGTTGATGAGAGTCGGCCAAACGGTGCTTTCACACATCACTATTCTCCCGAAATTTTCGTTTCCGAAATAAATTCCTCGACTTCTCACAGAGTATAGGCATTGGAATTGCTTACGACTGTTCGTCTAGTGCTTCGCTTCAGACGTTTTTCTCTCCTACCTGAGTGCTGTTTATGAGGTTGGAACATAATCCTTCCTTTCCCTTGACAACACCCTGACCGTAAGCCCAAATTTAAAAAACATCATTTAAAGTCATGGTTTACGTGACGTAAGCGCGACTCTCATCGCACTCACATGTTCGGATAGTTCGGCCCGCCGCCACCTTCCGGCGTGACCCACACGATGTTCTGCGTCGGGTCCTTGATATCGCATGTCTTGCAATGCACGCAGTTTTGCGCGTTGATCTGCAAACGCTCGCCGCCTTCATCCGTCTTCACGAATTCATACACGGCGGCAGGGCAATAACGGCCTTCCGGTCCCACATAGGTGCGCAGATTGACGTTCACCGGCACGCTTGGATCCTTGAGCGTCAGATGCGCGGGTTGATTCTCTTCGTGATTCGTGTTCGAGATGAACACGGACGAGAGGCGATCGAACGTCAGCTTGCCATCCGGCTTCGGATACACGATCGGCTTGCTCTGCGACGCGGGCTTCAGCATCTCATGATCCCAATGCTGGTGATGCAGCGTCCACGGTACGTTGCCGCCCATGACCTTCTGCTCCAGCCCGACCATGAACATGCCGAGGTACAGGCCCTTGCTCATCCACTGCTTGAAATTGCGTGCGCGGTAAAGTTCGGTCTTGAGCCATGAACTGTCGAACACTTCCGGGTACGCGGTCAATTCGTCGTTCTGACGGCCCGCTTGAACGGCGTCGAACGCGGCTTCGGCAGCCATCTTGCCCGACTTGATCGCCGCGTGCGAACCCTTGATGCGCGATGCATTCAAGAAGCCCGCGTCGTCGCCTGCGAGCGCGCCGCCGGGGAACGTGAGCTTCGGCAGCGACATCAGACCACCCGCGGTAATCGCGCGGGCGCCATAGGAAATGCGCTTGCCACCTTTGAGGAACGGACTGATGGACGGATGCGTCTTGTAGCGCTGAAACTCTTCGAATGACGACAGATACGGATTCGAATAACCGAGCCCGACGACGACTCCCACGGCCACCTGGTTGTTGTCCATGTGATAGAGGAACGAGCCGCCGTACGTATCCGGATCGAGCGGCCAGCCGGCCGTGTGGATGACGAGGCCGGGCTTGTGTTTGACCGGATCGATCTCCCACAATTCCTTGATGCCGATGCCATAAACCTGCGGATCCGCATTCTGCTGGAGCTTGAACTTGGCCATCAACTGACGGCCGAGATGTCCGCGCGCGCCTTCGCAGAACAGCGTGTACTTCGCGTGCAGTTCCATGCCGAGCTGGAAGTTCTCGGTCGGCTGGCCGTCCTTGCCGACGCCCATGTTGCCGGTGACGACGCCCTTCACACTGCCGTCTTCGCCATACAGCACTTCAGCCGCCGGGAAGCTCGGGAAAATTTCGACGCCCAGTGCCTCGGCCTGCTGACCGAGCCAGCGCGTGACATTCGCCAGCGAAATGACGTAGTTGCCGTGATTCTTGAAGTTGTCGGGAAGCAGCCAGTTCGGCACTTGCTTCGCGCTGTCCTGTGAGAGAAAAAGGAAGCGGTCTTCGGTCACTTCGACATCGAGCGGCGCGCCTTTTCCCTTCCAGTCGGGAATGAGTTCCGACAGACCGCGCGGGTCCATCACTGCGCCGGACAGAATGTGCGCGCCGATCTCCGAGCCCTTTTCCAGCACGCAAACACCGATTTCGACGCCTTTTTCTTCCGCCAGTTGTTTCAACCGGATCGCCGCCGACAGACCTGCCGGGCCGCCGCCGACGATGACGACGTCGTATTCCATCGATTCGCGGGGACCGTATTGCTCGATGAGGCTCGCCGGAGTCATCAATGCTCCCGTGTACCGTTAGAATGGCCTTTCTTGGGGATCGCGTATTGTCAGCGAACGGGCCAGGCGGGCCGCAACCGACCTCACCCATTACGGCATAATTGTACGAAAATTTGCCGCACTGCGGTATCCGTGCCGACGCTAGGGTTTCCAAGGGGCGCACCCCACGCGCCGCAGAGCTGAACCAACCATAGAACAAGGAAGCACAATGGGCCGTTCGATCAATCTGGAAGGCAAGGTTGCGCTGATTACGGGCGCATCCGGTGGACTTGGCAAGCGTTTTGCGCAGGTGTTGTCGCAGGCGGGCGCAAAAGTGGTGCTGGCGAGCCGCCGCACCGAGCGTCTGAAGGAATTGCGCGCCGAAATCGAGGCGTCGGGCGGCGCGGCGCATGTCGTGTCGCTGGATGTGACCGACTACCAGAGCGTCAAGGCCGCGGTCGCGCATGCGGAGACGGAAGCGGGTACCATCGACATCCTCGTGAATAACTCGGGCGTGTCCATGCAGCAAAAGCTGACGGAAGTCACGCCGTCGGACTTCGAATACGTGTTCGGCACGAACGTGCGCGGTGCGTTCTTCGTCGCTCAGGAGGTGGCCAAGCGCATGATTATGCACGGCAATGGCGCGGCCAAGCCGGCGTACCGGATCATCAATATCGCGTCGGGCGCGGGTTTGCGCGTGTTTCCGCAAATCGGCCTCTATGCAATGAGCAAGGCCGCCGTCGTGCAGATGACGAAAACCATGGCGCTCGAATGGGGCCGCCACGGCATCAACGTCAACGCGATCTGCCCGGGTTATATTGATACCGATCTCAACCATCACCACTGGAAGACCGAACAGGGCCAAAAGTTCATGTCGATGCTGCCGCGACGCCGCGTCGGCTCGCCCGGCGATCTGGACGGGCTGCTGCTCCTGCTCGCCGCCGATGAGTCGCAATTCATGAACGGCTCGGTCATTTCCGCGGACGATGGGTTCTTGCTTTGAACTCTCTCTTTTAGTCGCACGCAATAACCAACGATCAAGCTTTCTCAAAACTGTCTTCGACCTGTCCATGCCGATCCGCTGGGGCGACATGGACGCCTTCGGCCACGTCAACAACACCGTCTATTTCCGCTACATGGAGCAGGTGCGGATTTCGTGGTTCGAGCAGGTCGGCATTGCGGGCGACAATGGCGAAGGGCAGGGGTTCGGTGATCGTAAATGCGTCAATGGAGTTCCTGCGGTAACTGCATTACCCGGCGATATCATCGGCCGGATGTCGGTCGGCCAGCCGAGGCGCAGCAGCTTCGAGACGCACTTCGAGCTTGTATCGCGCGGATGATCCGGACACGCTCTATGCGCGCGAATGCATCGGGCGTCGGATACAGCACCTGAAACGACTTGCCGATGAGCGATTCGCGTGCAAAGCTGAACATCGTGTAAATCTGCTCTTGCAATCCTCGATAATGCGCTCGCGTGAAAGTACCAGCCTCACGAGCGCGAGATGAAAGGCGGTCTGATAGTCGAGATCACGTATGGGTGGGTGCGCTTTTACGATCGATGAAAAGGAACCAAATGAGGAACCTGAGCGCGCGGGCAAAGATTTATGTATTTTTGCGTATTATGCCGGATCAGTCGCACAGCGTAATCTTTTTCGCCACATCATATCGGCGCAGATCGCCTCTTCGAAGCAGATGAATATCGAGGCGATCCGGGTCAACCGGTTTCTTTGTCGGTTTCAACATGGAAGGGATACATAGATGAACAAGGTCTATCCCAGCGCGAAAGCGGCGCTCGAAGGCATCGTCAAGGACGGGCAGACTTTCGCCGTCGGCGGTTTCGGGCTGTGCGGCATTCCCGAAGCGCTGATCGCTGCGCTGCGCGATACGGGCATGAAAGGCATCACCTGCATCAGCAATAACGCGGGCGCGCCGATGGCTTCGGGCTCGGGCAACTGCTCGAAACGCGTCAGGTCAAGAAAATGATTTCGTCCTATGTGGGCGAAAACAAGGAATTCGAGCGGCAATATCTGGCCGGCGAACTCGAACTGGAATCCACGCCGCAAGGCACGCTCGCGGAAAAGCCGCGCGCGGGTGGCGCGGGCATTCCACGACTACTGGCTTCGGAACGGTGATTGCCGAAGGCAAGGAAACGCGCCAGTTCGGCGAGAACCATTACGTGCTCGAACATTCGCTGACGGCGTATGTCGGTCTGGTCAAGGCATGGAAGGCCGAAAAGTCGGGCAATCTCATCTATCGCCGCATGGCGCGCAACTTCAATCCGATGTGCGCGATGGCCGGCAAGATCACGGTCGCGGAAGTGGAAGAGATCGTCGAAGTGGGCGAACTCGATCCGGATCACATTCACACGCCCGGCATTTTCGTGCAGCGGCTCGTGCTGAATACGCATCCCGAGAAACGCATCGAACAATGCATCGTCCGCGCGAAAAGAGAGTAACCATGGCTTGAAATCATGACTAGATGGCCGCCTGCACGGCGAAGGAATTGCAGGACGGCTTCTATGTGAACCTGGGCATCGGCCTGCCGACGCTCGTCGCCAATCATGTGCCGGACGGCATGGAAGTGTGGCTGCAATCGGAGAACGGGCTGCTGGGCATCGGCCCGTCGCCGTATGAGGATGAAGTCGATGCCGATCTCATCAACGCCAGCAAGCAGACTATGACTACGCTGCCGGGCTCGTCGATCTTTTCGTCGGCGGATTCGTTCGCAATGGGCCGCGGCGGCCACACACATTAACCTCGCCATTCTCGGGGCGATGCAGATCAGCAAGAAGGGCAACCTGGCCAACTGGATGATCCCCGGCAAGATGATCAAGGGCATGGGCGGCGCGACGGACCTCGTCGCGGGCATCAAGAAAGTCGTCGCGCTGATGGAGCACGTCGCCAAGGACGATCAGCACAAGATTTTCGAAGAATGATCGCTGCCGATGACGGGCTTGGTGGATCGCATCATCATCATGGACCTCGGCGTGATCGACGTCACCGAGAACGGGCTGAAGCTGGTCGAACTGGCGGATGGCGTGTCGGCAGAAGAGATTCAGCAGAAGACACGGGCGCGCCGCTCGATGTTTCCGGCGTGAAGTGAAGTTTCAGGCTTAACGAACGGGCGGAGCTTTTCACGAAGTTTCGCCCGTTTTGCTTTTATCCGTTCGGCTAGTCCGCGTTCACCCACGTCCCGGCCGCTTTACAATCGATTCGACTTCTCCTGTTTTGCGAGTACCCTCTACATGACCGCATCCATCGTCGTCGAACCGCATCATTCCGATGTCAGCGAGCCGCGTCAGCGTTTCGTGCAGTGTGCGAGCCCGGCGGGGCTGCATCGCATCGCTTATACGGATTGGGGCGATCCGGCGAATCCGCGCGTGCTGCTGTGCGTACAAGGCCTGACGCGCTCGGGGCGCGATTTCGATCGCGTCGCGCGGGCGCTGTCGGGTGAGTATCGCGTCGTCTGTCCTGACGTCGCCGGACGCGGTTTATCGGATTGGCTCGCGGATTCGCGCTCTATTAATTACAGCGCGCCGCAATACGTCTCGGACATGGTCACGCTGATCGCGCGGCTGAACGTGGAAACGGTCGACTGGTTCGGCACGTCGATGGGCGGTTTGATTTGGCATGGCGCTGGGCGGACTGCCAATACGCCGATCCATGCTGCTCAACGATGTCGGGCCGCATATCGAGCCGGTGGCGGTGCAGCGCATCGGCGACCGAAGAGCAGAACAAGGCGGGCGAGGCGTTTCTCTGGCACTCGCTGGCGTCGATCAAAACGCCGGTGCTGGTCATGTGCGGGGAAAACTCAGATTTTCTGTCGCGTGAAACCGTGCAGCAAAATGGTCGAGAAGGGACAGGCGGTGACGAGCGTCTAAGTGCCGAACGCCGGCCACGCGTTCGCGTTTCTGTCCGATGACCAGATCGCCGTCGCCACGGATTTCTTTCTCGGAAAAGATACAGGCGGAGCATAATATTAGGATGTACGCTGCGCATTTCGGCCCATATTCAATCCCTTCACGAACAGGACTTAACATGGCAGTCATTTCGTCATCACGTCGGCGCACGTCTCTCCGAAATCGCGAAACGGCACCGTGTATCTCGCCGGGCAGATCGCGAAAGACACGGATCAAGGACATTACCGGCCAGACACGCGAAATGCTCGGCCACATCGATCGTCTGCTCACCGAAGCGAACAACGACAAGGCGCATCTGTTCAACATGCAAATCTATTATATATCTCTCCGACCTCGTGAACTTCGCCGGCATGAATGCTGCATGGGACACGTGGGTCGCCGAAGGCAACACGCCGCCGCGAGCTACCGTCGAAGCCAGGCTCGCAAACCCGGCTTGCCTGGTCGAAATCTGCGTCATCATCGTGCAGCGCGACTAATTTACGTATTGGCTTTACCGGCATGACAGAGTCCGACGTCCTCAACGGAACGTATCCCGAGCCGTCCATCGACGACGCGCTCGCGTTCGTGCGCGAGCACGCGAAGGACGTGCGCGTGTCGACGGGCGAACTGCTCGCGGATCACGCGACGGGCACCGCGCGCATCATGCAGACGCTCAACGTCGATCCGCACGTGATCGCCGCTGCCGCGCTGTTCGTGCTCGCGCCGCATCTGGACGATCCGGACAAGGTCGTCGCGGAGCGCTTCGGTCCGGAAGTGCAGAAGCTCGTCAGCGATGTGCGCAAGCTACTGCGCCTCGGTTCGCTCAGTTCGCGCGCAACCATGGCCGATCTGCCCGACAACACGCGCGATGCGCAGGTCGAAGCGCTGCGCAAGATACTGCTGGCGTTCGCGCAGGACATTCGCGTGGTGCTCATTCGTCTCGCGTCGCGCCTGCAGATCTTGCGTTATCACGCCGCGGCCAAGACCGATCCGTCGCCGGACGTGCCGCGCGAGACGCTCGAAATCTACGCGCCGCTCGCCAACCGCCTTGGCATATGGCAATTGAAGTGGGAACTCGAAGACCTGTCGTTCCGCTTCGAGGATCTGGATCTGGTCACGTACAAGCGCATCGCCAAGCTGCTCGATGAGAAGCGCATGGAGCGCGAATCGTATGTGACGAGTGCCATCGCGCGTCTTCAGCAGGAACTCGACACCGCACATATCAAGGCCGAAGTCAGCGGCCGGCCAAAACACATCTACAGCATCTGAAAGAAGGGGCGCGGCAAGCATCTCGACTTCTCCGAACTGAACGATGTGCGCGCGTTCCGCGTGATCGTCGACGATATCAAGGATTGTTACACCGTGCTCGGCATCGTGCACAACCTGTGGCAGCCGGTGCCGCGCGAGCTCGATGACTACATCTCGCGGCCCAAGCCGAACGGCTCTATAAGTCGCTGCATACGGTCGTTGTCGGTGACGATAGTCGCGCGTTCGGTTCGAAGTGCAGATTCGCACGCACGACATGCATCAGTTCGCGGAATACGGCGTGGTCGCGCACTGGCGCTACAAGGAAGCAGGCGTGCGCGGTTATGCGGGCGCGGTGACCGCAAGCGCGAGAAGTACGACGAGAAGATGGCGTGGCTGCGTCAGCTGCTCGCCTGGAAAGACGATGTCGAAGGCGACGGCGATGCCGAGCAGCGCGGCTGGCAGCATCTGCGCGACGCCACGCTCGACGACGACCACATCTACGTGCTGACGCCGCAGGCGCGCGTTCCGGCGCATGGCGCAGCGTTCGCCCGAGCGCGTGCTGCATACGACGTGGTCCGCCGAGGTTATGAACGGGCGCGGGTCATAACGGGCGCGGGTCATAAGTGTATCCAGTGGATTTGTCGGTGGAGTCGGCGGATCGGCAGGACTTGCTGCGCGATATCTCCGAAGTGTTCGCGCGCGAGAAGATCAATGTGATCGGCGTGAAGAGTCAGAGCCGGCGAAACATCGCTTATATGCAGTTCACGGTGGAAGTCTCTAGCTCGGCGCAGATTCAGCGTGCGTGCACGTTGCTCGGAGAAGTGCAGGGTGTGATTCGCGCGTCGCGTCGGGCCTAGAGTGAATAGATCGGCGAATAATTCTGGAATTTCCGCAGACAAACGCTTTCCAAAATTCGAAACGTTCCATATAATTGTATTTATTTCAGGCTCGTAGCTCAGCTGGTTAGAGCACCACCTTGACATGGTGGGGGTCGTTGGTTCGAGTCCAATCGAGCCTACCAACGAAAAGCGAAGTTTCGGCATCTGCCGGGGCTTAAACCGCAAGAAACGCAATGCGTAAAAGACGAATGAAAATGGCACGTCGAACGTTGACCGAAACAACTTCGGAGTGACACTAGTCCATTGAACCAGATGAAATTGCCCTGGATTCGTCGAGTTGGATCGGAATATTTCCACTTCAGTGGGACAGCCTGCTTGTTGTATTGACGGATGGATGTAGCGCATGAGCTTTTTGTCGAGATCTTT
>LELG01000126.1 GCA_001045575.1 Candidatus Burkholderia pumila | reverse complement strand
CTCGGCGCGCCGGGGCGCGGCGCATCGAGCAGACCATCCAAACGATAAGCAACAAAGCCTGCCGGCCACTTCGAAACGGTTTGTTGAGTGATTCGCAGTTTTGCCAAAACATCCTTATTGTCGACGCCCTTCGCGCACGCCAGCACAATCCGCGCTCGCAACGCCAACGCTAGCTCGATCCGAATCAAATCTAGGAGTATTTCAACATGGCAATCGCAAAAGAAGACATCCTCGAAGCCGTTGGCTTGATGTCCGTTCTGGAACTGAACGAGCTGGTCAGGGCGTTCGAAGAGAAGTTTGGCGTGTCGGCAGCTGCTGTTGCAGTCGCTGGCCCGGCTGGCGCAGACGGCGCTGCTGCTGAAGAGCAAACGGAATTCACCGTGAACCTGCTCGAAGCAGGCGTGAACAAGGTTTCCGTGATTAAGGTAGTTCGTGAACTGACGGGTCTCGGCCTGAAGGAAGCGAAGGACCTGGTCGACGGCGCACCGAAGCCCATCAAGGAAGGCGTGCCCAAGGCTGCTGCTGATGAAGCGAAGAAGAAGCTGGAAGATGCAGGCGCGAAGGCTGAAATCAAGTAAGTTTGTCGTCGCTTTGAGAAGGCTGGCGGTTTTTCACCGCCGGCCTTTTTGTGCTTGTGGGGACGTAGTTTTTATGCCTGGAAACAAGCATAAATGTCTCCACAGAGGCCAAAAAGAACGGTCGGATCAGCATATCTTTCCGATCATTCTCTTTGTCTTCTGAAGCGACTGCAGAAGGCAAGTTTGGTCGGGTAACGGGAAACACAGGCATCCGTTGCCGTCAGCCAGCGGTTGGTAGTGGCCAACCACCAAGCTTCTAGATTCGCGCGTCTTCCCCGGACATTCGCGCGGGTCTCAGTCGGTGAACACCGGGCTGTTACATCTAGGTATCCCGCCTCGGTAACGCCCGCCGTGATTCGGAGATCGTATGCAATATTCCTTCACCGAGAGGAAGCGTATTCGCAAGAGTTTCGCGAAGCGCCCCATCGTTCACCAAGTTCCCTTTTTGCTGGCAACCCAGCTTGAATCATTCCAGACGTTTCTGCAAGCAGACACGTCGTATTCACAGCGCAAGGCCGAAGGCCTGCAAGCTGTGTTCAGCTCCGTTTTCCCGATTGTTTCGCACAACGGTTTCGCTCGTCTTGAGTTCGTCAGCTACATGCTGTCGTCGCCGGCATTCAACATCAAGGAATGCCAGCAGCGCGGTCTGACGTACTGTTCGGCCTTGCGCGCGAAAGTGCGTCTGGTCCTGCTCGACAAGGAATCGCCGAACAAGCCGGTCGTCAAGGAAGTGAAGGAACAGGAAGTGTACATGGGCGAAATTCCGCTCATGACGCCGACGGGTTCGTTCGTCATCAACGGTACGGAGCGCGTGATCGTCTCGCAGCTTCACCGTTCGCCTGGCGTGTTCTTCGAACACGACAAGGGCAAGACGCACAGCTCGGGCAAGCTGCTCTTCTCGGCTCGTATCATTCCTTATCGCGGCTCGTGGCTGGATTTCGAATTCGATCCTAAGGACGTACTGTACTTCCGCGTCGACCGTCGTCGCAAGATGCCGGTCACGATCCTGCTCAAGGCAATCGGCATGTCGCCGGAGCAGATCCTCGCTAACTTCTTCGTGTTCGACAATTTCCAGCTGATGAACGAAGGCGCGCAGATGGAATTCGTTCCTGAGCGTCTGCGGGGCGAAGTCGCGCGCTTTGACATCAATGACCGTGACGGCAACCTCGTCGTAGTGAAGGACAAGCGCGTCAACGCGAAGCACATCCGCGACCTCGAAAACGCGAAGACGAAGTTCATCTCGGTGCCGGAAGACTATCTGCTCGGCCGCGTGCTGGCGAAGAACGTCATCGATCCGGAAACGGGCGAAGTCATTGCGAACGCCAACGAGGAAATCACCGAGTCGGTGCTCGAAAAGCTGCGCGAAGCGAAGGTCAAAGGCATCCAGACGCTCTACACGAACGATTTGGACCAGGGTCCGTACATCTCGTCGACGCTGCGTATCGACGAAATCGCGGACAAGATGGCCGCACGCATCGCGATCTATCGCATGATGCGTCCGGGCGAACCGCCGACCGAAGAAGCAGTCGAGGCGCTGTTCAACCGTCTGTTCTACAGTGAAGAAGCATACGACCTGTCGAAGGTCGGCCGCATGAAGTTCAACCGCCGCGTCGGTCGTGACGAAATCATCGGACCGATGACGCTGCAGGACGACGATATCCTCGCAACTATCAAGATCCTCGTCGAGCTGCGTAACGGCAAGGGCGAAGTGGACGACATTGACCACTTGGGCAATCGTCGTGTGCGTTGCGTCGGCGAACTCGCGGAGAACCAGTTCCGCACGGGCCTCGTGCGTGTCGAACGTGCTGTGAAGGAACGCCTCGGCCAGGCCGAAAGCGAAAACCTGATGCCGCACGACCTGATCAACTCGAAGCCGATTTCGTCGGCCATCCGCGAGTTCTTCGGTTCGTCGCAGCTTTCGCAGTTCATGGATCAGACCAACCCGCTGTCGGAAATCACGCACAAGCGCCGTGTTTCCGCGCTGGGGCCGGGCGGTCTGACGCGCGAACGCGCAGGTTTCGAAGTCCGCGACGTGCACCCGACGCACTATGGCCGCGTGTGCCCGATTGAAACGCCGGAAGGTCCGAACATCGGTCTGATCAACTCCCTCGCTCTGTATGCGCACCTGAACGAATACGGCTTCCTCGAAACGCCGTACCGCAAGGTCGTGGACAGCAAGGTGAGCGATCAGATCGACTATCTGTCGGCGATCGAAGAAGGCCGTTACGTGATCGCGCAGGCGAACGCGGCAGTGGCAGAAGACGGCACGCTTACCGACGAACTCGTGTCGTCGCGCGAAGCGGGCGAAACCATGATGGTCACCCCGGACCGCATTCAGTACATGGACGTGGCGCCGTCGCAGATCGTGTCGGTGGCAGCATCGCTGATTCCGTTCCTTGAGCACGACGACGCGAACCGCGCGTTGATGGGCTCGAACATGCAGCGTCAGGCCGTGCCGTGTCTGCGTCCGGAGAAGCCGGTCGTCGGTACGGGCATCGAGCGTACGGTGGCAGTTGACTCGGGTACGACGGTTCAGGCGTTCCGCGGCGGCGTGGTGGATTACGTCGATGCGGGCCGTATCGTGATTCGCGTGAACGACGAAGAAGCCGTGGCCGGCGACGTCGGCGTGGACATCTACAACCTGATCAAGTACACGCGTTCGAACCAGAACACGAACATCAACCAGCGTCCGATCGTGAAGGTGGGCGACAAGGTCTCGCGCGGCGACGTGCTGGCCGACGGCGCATCGACGGATCTGGGCGAGCTCGCGCTCGGCCAGAACATGCTGGTCGCGTTCATGCCGTGGAACGGCTACAACTTCGAAGACTCGATTCTGATTTCGGAGAAGGTCGTTGCGGATGACCGTTACACGTCGATCCACATCGAAGAGATGAACGTCGTCGCTCGTGACACAAAGCTCGGACCGGAAGAAATCACGCGCGATATTTCGAACCTCGCGGAAGTGCAGCTTGGCCGACTGGATGAGTCGGGCATCGTGTACATCGGCGCGGAAGTCGAAGCAGGCGACGTGCTGGTCGGCAAGGTCACGCCGAAAGGCGAAACCCAACTGACGCCGGAAGAAAAGCTGCTGCGCGCGATCTTCGGTGAGAAGGCGTCGGACGTGAAGGACACGTCGCTGCGCGTGCCGTCGGGCATGAGTGGCACGGTCATCGACGTGCAGGTGTTCACGCGCGAAGGCATCACGCGTGACAAGCGCGCGCAACAGATCATCGACGATGAACTGAAGCGTTATCGCCTCGATTTGAACGACCAGCTTCGCATTGTGGAAGGCGACGCGTTCTCGCGTCTCGCCCGTATGCTGAATGGCAAGGTTGCAAACGGTGGTCCGAAGAAGCTGGCGAAGGGCACGAAGATCGACCTCGCATACCTCGAAGATCTCGACCACTACCACTGGTTCGACATCCGCCTCGCGGACGAAGAAGCAGCGGCACAACTGGAAGCGATCAAGGATTCGATCGAGCAGAAGCGTCACCAGTTCGACCTCGCGTTCGAAGAGAAGCGCAAGAAGCTCACGCAAGGCGACGAACTGCCGCCCGGCGTGCTGAAGATGGTCAAGGTGTATCTCGCGGTCAAGCGTCGTCTGCAGTCTGGCGACAAGATGGCGGGTCGCCACGGTAACAAGGGTGTCGTGTCGAAGATCGTGCCGATCGAAGACATGCCATACATGGCCGATGGCCGTCCGGCCGACGTCGTGCTGAATCCGCTGGGCGTGCCGTCACGGATGAACGTGGGTCAGATTCTCGAAGTGCATCTGGGCTGGGCCGCGAAGGGTCTGGGCTGGCGTATCGGCGAGATGATGCAGCGTCAGGCGAAGATCGCAGAACTGCGCGTGTTCCTCACGCAGATCTACAACGAATCGGGCCGCAAGGAAGAGCTGGAAAGCTTCACGGACGAAGAAATCGTCGAGTTGGCGAAGAACCTGCGCAAAGGCGTGCCGTTCGCCACGCCGGTGTTCGACGGCGCCACAGAAGACGAAATGTCGAGTGCGCTGGATCTGGCGTTCCCGGACGAGATCGCCACGAATCTCGGCATGACGCCGTCGAAGAACCAGGTCACGCTGCACGACGGCCGCACGGGCGAACCGTTCGAGCGTACCGTTACGGTCGGCTACATGCACTACCTGAAGCTGCATCACCTGGTCGATGACAAGATGCACGCGCGTTCGACTGGACCGTACTCGCTCGTCACGCAGCAGCCGCTGGGTGGTAAGGCGCAGTTCGGTGGCCAGCGTTTCGGTGAAATGGAAGTGTGGGCGCTCGAAGCGTATGGCGCGTCGTATGTGCTGCAGGAAATGCTGACGGTCAAGTCGGACGACGTGACGGGCCGGACGAAAGTTTATGAGAACCTCGTCAAGGGCGATCACGTGATCGACGCGGGTATGCCGGAATCCTTCAACGTGTTGGTGAAAGAAATCCGCTCGCTCGGTATAGACATCGATCTGGACCGCAACTAATCGGACTACGGAGAGAAAGCAATGAAAGCTCTGCTCGATCTATTCAAGCAAGTCCAACAAGAAGAAGTGTTTGATGCGATCAAGATCGGCCTCGCGTCGCCCGACAAGATTCGTTCTTGGTCGTTCGGCGAAGTGAAGAAGCCTGAGACCATCAACTACCGCACGTTCAAGCCGGAACGTGATGGTCTGTTCTGCGCGAAGATTTTTGGTCCGATTAAGGACTACGAATGCCTTTGCGGCAAGTACAAGCGCCTAAAACATCGCGGCGTGATCTGCGAAAAGTGTGGCGTCGAAGTGACGCTGGCGAAGGTGCGTCGTGAGCGGATGGGTCACATCGAGCTCGCATCGCCGGTCGCGCACATCTGGTTCCTGAAGTCGCTGCCGTCGCGTCTGGGCATGGTGCTCGACATGACGCTGCGCGACATCGAACGCGTGCTGTACTTCGAAGCATATGTAGTGATCGATCCGGGCATGACGCCGCTGAAAGCGCGCCAGATCATGACGGAAGAGGATTACTACAATAAGGTCGAAGAGTACGGTGACGAATTCCGTGCCGAAATGGGCGCGGAAGGCGTGCGCGAACTGCTGTGCGCGATCAACATCGACGAACAGGTCGAGACGCTCCGCACGGAACTGAAGAACACCAGTTCCGAAGCGAAGATCAAGAAGTACGCGAAGCGCCTGAAAGTGCTCGAAGCATTCCAGCGTTCGAGCATCAAGCCGGACTGGATGGTGCTCGACGTGCTGCCTGTGCTGCCGCCGGAACTGCGTCCGCTGGTGCCGCTGGATGGCGGCCGCTTCGCGACATCGGACCTGAACGACCTGTATCGCCGCGTGATCAACCGTAACAACCGGTTGAAGCGTCTGCTTGAACTGAAGGCGCCTGAAATTATCGTCCGCAACGAAAAGCGGATGCTGCAGGAAGCCGTCGATTCGCTGCTCGACAACGGCCGTCGCGGCAAGGCGATGACCGGCGCGAACAAGCGTCCGCTGAAGTCGCTCGCTGACATGATCAAGGGTAAGGGCGGTCGTTTCCGTCAGAACCTGCTCGGTAAGCGCGTGGATTACTCGGGCCGTTCGGTGATCGTGGTCGGCCCGACGCTCAAGCTGCATCAGTGCGGTCTGCCAAAGCTGATGGCGCTCGAACTATTCAAGCCGTTCATCTTCAACAAGCTTGAAGTGATGGGCGTGGCTACGACCATCAAGGCTGCGAAGAAAGAAGTCGAGAACCAGACGCCGGTAGTCTGGGACATTCTCGAAGAGGTGATCCGCGAACATCCGATCATGCTGAACCGCGCGCCTACGCTGCATCGTCTTGGCATTCAGGCATTCGAGCCGGTGCTGATCGAAGGTAAGGCAATTCAGCTTCACCCGCTGGTTTGCGCGGCGTTCAACGCCGACTTCGACGGTGACCAGATGGCTGTTCACGTTCCGCTGTCGCTCGAAGCGCAGTTGGAAACGCGTACGCTCATGCTCGCGTCGAACAACGTCCTGTTCCCGGCCAACGGCGATCCGTCGATCGTGCCGTCGCAGGATATCGTGCTGGGCCTGTACTACGCGTCGCGTGAAGCGATCAACGGCAAGGGCGAAGGCATGACGTTTACGGGCGTGTCGGAAGTCATCCGCGCGTACGAGAACAAGGCAGTGGAATTGGCTTCGCGCGTTAACGTGCGTATCATCGAAATGGTGGCAAACGAGGACAAGAGCGAAGGCGCGCCGGCGTTCGTGCCGAAGATCTCGCTGTGCGCGACGACCGTCGGCCGTTCGATCCTGTCGGAGATTCTGCCGCCGGGTCTGCCGTTCACGGTGCTGAATAAGCCGCTGAAGAAGAAGCAGATTTCGCAGCTGATCAACACGGCGTTCCGCAAGTGCGGTCTGCGCGAAACGGTGATCTTCGCCGACCAACTGATGCAGATGGGCTTTCGCCTGGCAACGCGCGCCGGTATCTCGATTTGCGTGGACGACATGCTCGTGCCGCCGCAGAAAGAGACGATCGTCGGTGACGCCGCGAAGAAGGTGAAGGAGTACGACCGTCAGTACATGTCGGGTCTCGTCACCGCGCAGGAACGCTACAACAACGTGGTCGACATCTGGTCGAATACGTCGGAAGCGGTCGGCAAGGCGATGATGGAGCAGCTCTCGACGGAACCGGTTGTCGACCGCGACGGCAAGGAAACGCGTCAGGAATCGTTCAACTCGATTTACATGATGGCCGACTCGGGCGCGCGGGGTTCCGCTACGCAGATTCGCCAGCTCGCCGGTATGCGCGGCCTGATGGCGAAGCCGGACGGCTCGATTATCGAAACGCCGATTACCGCGAACTTCCGCGAAGGCCTGAACGTGTTGCAGTACTTCATCTCGACCCACGGTGCACGTAAGGGTCTGGCTGATACGGCACTGAAGACTGCGAACTCGGGTTACCTGACGCGTCGTCTGGTTGACGTGACGCAGGATCTGGTCGTTGTCGAAGACGATTGTGGCACGTCGAACGGCGTGGCGATGAAGGCGTTGGTCGAAGGCGGTGAAGTCGTCGAAGCGCTGTGTGACCGTATTCTTGGTCGCGTCGCGGCGGCGGACGTCGTCAATCCGGAAACGCAAGAGACGATCTACGCTTCCGGCGATTTGCTGGACGAAGATGCGGTCGAGAAGATCGAAGCCCTCGGCATCGACGAAGTGCGCGTGCGCACGCCGCTGACGTGTGAAACGCGTTATGGCCTGTGTGCCGCGTGTTACGGCCGCGACCTGGGCCGCGGTTCGCGCGTGAACGTCGGTGAAGCGGTGGGTGTGATCGCTGCTCAGTCGATCGGTGAGCCGGGCACGCAGCTGACCATGCGTACGTTCCACATCGGTGGTGCGGCATCGCGCACGGCAGTAGCATCGACGGTGGAAGTGAAGTCGAATGGTACGGTGCACTTCACGGCCACCATGCGTTACGTCACCAATGCGAAGGGCGAGCAGGTCGTCATTTCGCGTTCGGGTGAGGCCATCATCGCGGACGACCTCGGTCGTGAGCGTGAACGTCACAAGATCCCGTACGGCACGACGCTGCTGAAGCTCGACGGCGCGACCATCAAGGCCGGTGCGCAACTGGCTCAATGGGACCCGCTGACGCGTCCGATCATCACCGAGTACGGCGGTACGGTGAAGTTCGAAAACGTCGAAGAAGGCGTGACCGTTGCGAAGCAGATCGACGATGTGACCGGTCTTTCGACCCTGGTCGTGATTGACGTGAAGCGCCGCGGTTCGCAGGCTTCGAAGAGCGTTCGTCCGCAGGTGAAACTGCTCGACGCGAATGGCGAGGAAGTGAAGATCCCGAACACCGAGCATTCGGTGCAGATCGGCTTCCAGGTCGGTGCACTGATCACCGTGAAGGATGGTCAGCAAGTGCAGGTCGGTGAAGTGCTGGCACGTATCCCGATTGAAGCGCAGAAGACGCGTGACATTACCGGTGGTCTGCCGCGCGTGGCCGAACTGTTCGAAGCGCGCTCGCCGAAGGACGCCGGCATTCTGGCGGAAGTTACGGGCACGACGTCGTTCGGTAAGGACACGAAGGGCAAGCAGCGTCTCGTTATCACGGACCTCGAAGGCAATCAGCACGAGTTCCTGATTGCGAAGGAAAAGCAGGTGCTGGTCCACGACGGTCAGGTCGTCAACAAGGGCGAAATGATCGTGGACGGCCCAGCCGATCCGCACGACATCCTGCGTTTGCAGGGTATCGAAGCGCTGTCGCGTTACATCGTGGACGAAGTGCAGGACGTGTACCGTCTGCAGGGCGTGAAAATCAACGACAAGCATATCGAAGTCATCGTGCGTCAGATGCTGCGTCGTGTGCAGATCGTCGACAACGGCGATACGCGCTTCATTCCTGGCGAGCAAGTCGAGCGTTCAGATATGCTCGACGAGAACGACAAGATGATCGCGGAAGACAAGCGTCCGGCTACGTACGACAACGTGCTGTTGGGTATCACGAAGGCTTCTCTGTCGACCGACTCGTTCATCTCGGCGGCGTCGTTCCAGGAAACGACCCGCGTGCTGACCGAAGCCGCGATCATGGGCAAGCGCGACGATCTGCGTGGCCTGAAGGAAAACGTGATCGTCGGCCGTCTGATTCCGGCTGGTACGGGTCTCGCGTTCCACAAGGCGCGCCGTGCGAAGGATCTGTCGGATCGCGAACGCTTCGACGAAATCGCTGCCAAAGAGGCATTCGATTTCGGTACGCCGGAAGCACCGGCGGCGGAGCAGCAGCCGCATACCAACGAGTAAGCGTTTTACACTCGTAGCGTCATGGAACTGCCCGGCTTTGGCTGGGCGCACACGATCGGGTGCAAGTTCCACTGCAAGTTGATCACAGCGAGCGAAGCGTAACTGCGCGAGGGTGACCGGACGTGTGGAGGAAGCGTGCAGTTCGGTACGACGGGTGAGGATTCCGAAACCGGAGGGCGGCGAGCGCGAGCTTGGCATCCCGACGGTAGCGGACCGACTGATCCAGCAGCGCTGTTGCAGGTGCTGCAACCCGGTTCTGGACCC
>LELG01000125.1 GCA_001045575.1 Candidatus Burkholderia pumila | reverse complement strand
TCGTGGCAAGGAGCTATCCGATCATGCCCGCTTCACTGTTGAGTCCGGCGCGAAGGTATTCTTCGCCGACCCGCACAGTCCATGGCAGCGTGGCACGAATGAAAAACACCAATGGCCTTCTACGACATACTGTCTAAAAGGTACAGACCTGTCCCGGCGGAGCGTTCGGGAAATCCAAGCCGTTGCTAATACGTTAAAAACCTTGGACGAGTACCTAAAATCTGTTCAACAATCCGGTGTTGCGACGACCGGTTGAATCCGCCTAGTTTATCAATCTTTGCTGCTTAAGAGGGGGGAAGAGTTGATTGAAGAGGCGCTCGGATTCGCGCAGCCCCTCCTCGGTGAGCACAACGGACTTCGCGTTGTTCACGGGATTGCCAATCATGCCTAGTTCGTATAGTCGGTTTAGCACATCCCAATCGAAGCTTTTCCATGCGTGGTTTTGACCATGAAGCGTTAGGCGAAGAAGCGAAGAAGGAACTGGAGAAGGCGAATCCGGATCTGAAGGTCATCGTGAAGACGGCGGCAAGCGCGCCCGAGCAGGCCAATCAATTGCAGGATCTCGTGACCATCAACAAGATCAATGCGCTGATGATTTTCCCGCAGAAATCGGCGTCGCTCACGCAACCGGTTACGCAGGTCAAGAAGAAGGGCGTGTTGTGACGGTGGTCGATCGCGGTCTCACTGACACCAGCGCACAGGATGCCTATGTTGCAGGCGACAACAACGCGTTCGGCAAGGTGCCGGCCAAATATCTTGCCAAATCGCTCGATGGCAAAGGCGATATCGTTGCGCTGCGCGGCATTCCCACGACACTCGATAACGAGCGCTGGACCGCTTTCGAAGGAGGCAACATCCCGACATGAAGATTCTCGATGCCAAATACGCTAACTGGAATCGCGACGACGCCTTCAAGATGATGCAGTACTATCTCACGCGCTTCAAACATATCGATGCCGTCTGGGTCGCCGATGACGACATGATGGTCAGCGTGCTGAAGGCGATCGATCAGGCCAAACGCACAGACATCAAGATCGTGTGCGGCGGCGCGGGCTCGAAGGAAGCGGTGAAGTGCATCATGGATGGCGACAAGCGCGTGCCCGCCGACGTCTCGTATTCGCCGAAATTTATCTACGACGCGATCAAACTGACCGCCGAAGCGTGCTTCAAGGGCTAGACACTGCCCGCGACGATGATCATCCCGTCGGTGCTCATCACGAAGGACAACGCGAAGCAGTGCTACTTCCCGAACTCGCCGTTCTGAGGGAAAGATAAAAACCATCAAAGGCCCGGCGATTTTTCTCGTGCAGTTCACGGGCGATCCAGCAAGTGAAGCACGCGGCGGCGGCCTCTCGAAGACTGGGCCTGAACGCGCACGCCACGTTTTCGGGTACGTTGGCGTGGCCTTTTTATCCGTGGCCGCAGCGTCCGCGGGGTCTCGTGGAAGCTGCGTTCGAAGCGTTGGCCTCCAGATGGCGTCCTATTCTCGATGAACTCGATCGCGCGGGCGTGGACGTGTGCTTTGAACTGCATCCCGGCGAAGACCTGCACGATGGCGTGAGTTTCGAGCGTTTTCTCGAAGCGGTCGATCATCATCCTCGCGCGAATATCCTTTTCGACCCGAGTCACTTCGTCTTGCAGCAACTCGATTACCTTGCATTCGTCGATATGTATCATTCGCGCATCAAGGCGTTTCATGTGAAGGACGCGGAGTTTCGTCCCAACGGAAAGCAGGGCGTGTATGGCGGCTATTCAGGCTGGGTGGAACAGCAGGCCGCTTCCGTTCCTTGGGCGATGGCCAGATCGACTTCAAGGCGATCTTTCTCGAAGATGGCGCAATACGACTTCGCGGGCTGGGCCGTGCTCGAATGGGAGTGTGCGCTCAAGCATTCCGAAGACGGCGCGCGTGAAGGCGCGGTATTCATCCGCGACCACATCATTCGCGTAGCAGAGCGCGCGTTCGATGACTTCGCCGGCAGCGGCGCGAGCCGCGAGCAGATGCGTGGCGTGCTGGGCACAGGAGACAAGCGATGAATCAGGTGCGGCTGGAAATGGTCGGCGGCGAGGGCGTGTTCATCGGCGCGGTGCATCGGATCGCGGCGCGGCTGGATGATCGCTATGAGCTGGTGGCGAGCGCGTTGTCGTCGGATGCGCAGCGTGCGGCGTCGAGCGCGGCATCGATCGGACTGGCGCGCAGTTATGCCGACTGGCGCGAGATGACGCGCGTGGAGGCGGGGCGGTCGGATGGCATCGAAGTGGTGGCCATCGTTACGCCGAATCATCTGCATGCGCCGATTGCGACGGCGTTTCTCGAAGCTGGCATTCACGTGATCTGCGACAAGCCGCTGGCCGTGTCGCTCGAAGAGGGTGAGGCGCTGGCGAAATTTGCGCGTGAGAAGGATCGCGTGTTCGCGGTGATTTATATGTACATGGGCTATCCGCTCGTGCGCCATGCGCGTAGCATAATAGTGCGCGATAGATTGCTGGGCGAGATACGCGTGGTGCAGGTGGAATATGCGCAGGACTGGCTGTCGCTGCCGGTCGAAACGCTGGCGAACCGGCAGGCGGTGTAGCGTACTGATCCCGCATTGGCCGGTCCTGCCGGTTGTCTCTGCGATATTTGCACGCATGCGTATCAACTTGCGGAGTATGTGAGGGGATGAAGCCTTCCGAATTGTCGGCGGATGTGACGACGTTCGTCGAGAACCGGCGCGTCGACGATCACGTTCAGGCGATGCTACGGTATCCAAACGGCGCGCACGGCATGTTGTGGGCGAGTCAGGTGGCGGCGGGTGAGGAGAACGCGCTGCGTTTGCGCGTGTATGGCACGAAAGCCGGTTTGTCCGTTCGATCAGTAGACGCCGAACGAGTTGTGGTTCACGCCGATCGACGGCGCGTCGCGACGGATCATGCGCGGGCAAGTACAGAGTCCCGAAGCGCTGCATGCTACGTGCGTGCCGGCGGGGCATCCGGAAGAGTATCTGGAAGCGTTCGCGCAGGTTTATACGGATGCGGCGGCGTGTATCGCAAGTGGGACTACGCAAGGGATGCATGGTTGACGACGGTCGAAGACGGCGTGGCGGGACTGAGGTTCGTGGAGGCGGTGTTGAGGAGCAGCGGGAAGGATGAAGCGTGGACCGCTATCCAATAAAAAACGGGGCAGTTCACAAGCCGCCCCGTTTCACTCAAAACCTCACACCCAATTCGCGTGAAAACTCCCTTCCTTGTCCGTCCGCTCGAACTTATGCGTACCGAAGAAATCGCGCTGCGCCTGCACCAGATTCGCCGGCAAGCGCTCCGAGCGGTACGCATCGAAATAAGCAATCGCCGATGAAAACGCCGGTACCGGAATGCCTGCCTTCACCGCCGCGACAACGACATCGCGCAGCGCGTCCTGATACTTCGCTGCGATATCGCTGAAATACGGATCGAGCAGCAGATTAGCCAGGTCCGGATTCGTCTTGTAAGCATCCGTGATCTTCTGCAGGAAGCGCGCACGGATGATGCAGCCCGCCCGGAAAATCTTGGCGATCTCGCCGTAATGCAAGTCCCAATTATATTCTTCCGATGCCGCCCGCAACTGCGCAACCCCCTGCGCATACGACACGATCTTCGACAGATATAACGCACGCCGCACGGATTCGACGAACGCAGCACGATCGCCATCGAACTTCGGCGACGGACCCGACAGCACCTTCGCTGCCGCCACACGCTGCGTCTTCAGCGACGATAGCACGCGCGCGAACACCGCTTCCGTGATCAAAGGCAGCGGCGCGCCCAGATCCAGCGCATTCTGGCTCGTCCACTTGCCCGTGCCCTTTTGCGCGGCGCGGTCGAGAATGACATCGACGAGATCCTTGCCTGTTTCCTCGTCCTTCTTCGAGAAAATCTTCGACGTGGTTTCGATCAGATAGCTGTCCAACTCGCCCTGATTCCACTCGACATAGACCTTGCCCAGATCTTCGTTCGACAAACCGGCCACGCGTTTGAGTACGTCATAGCTTTCGGCGATCAGTTGCATGTCGCCGTATTCGATGCCGTTGTGCACCATCTTCACGAAATGGCCTGCGCCGTCCGGTCCCATGTACGCGACGCAAGGCTCGCCGTCCGGCGCCTTCGCGGCGATCTCGGTGAGGATGGGCGCGACGAGTTCGTAGGCTTCCTTCTGGCCGCCCAGCATGATGGACGGGCCTTTCAGCGCGCCTTCCTCGCCGCCCGATACACCCGTGCCAATGAAATGCAGTCCCGACTTCGCCAGATCCTGATTGCGGCGGATAGTGTCGGTGAAATGCGTGTTGCCGCCGTCGATGAGAATGTCGCCCTTTTCGAGCAGCGGGCGCAGTTGCGCGATGGTTTCATCGGTGCCGGCGCCGGCCTTGACCATCATCAGAATGCGGCGCGGTTTTTCGAGCGATTCGACGAACTCTTCGAGCGTGTAAGTTGGCACGAGCTTCTTGTCGGGATTTTCGGCAATCAGTTCGTCGGTTTTGGCGCGACTGCGGTTGTAGACCGAAACGGCGTGTCCGCGGCTCTCGATGTTCAAGGCCAGATTGCGGCCCATGACGGCGAGGCCCACCACGCCGATAGCTTGTTTGCTCATGCTTGATCTCCGAAGTTCCGAAGCGCGGCGCGGCTCGTAGCACGCGGCCCGGGATGAAAACGTGTCGATGGATGCGGCGCGCGGAAGA
This sequence comes from Candidatus Burkholderia pumila, assembly GCA_001045575.1. Classification (GTDB taxonomy): domain Bacteria; phylum Pseudomonadota; class Gammaproteobacteria; order Burkholderiales; family Burkholderiaceae; genus Caballeronia; species Caballeronia pumila. The sequence goes on along the minus strand of LELG01000125.1, from coordinate 4,942 downwards.
GGTCGTCTTCATCGACGGCGCCGCCTGGTGAGGCTCGACGGGCCGCGCCTTGCACATCCGGCGCGGGCCGGAACTCTACCAGCCGCGCCGCCACGCGCACACAGACCGAGCGAATTTACCACTTTGAGCCAGATCGAGCAGGACGCGCGCTGCGGCGCCGGGAATCGCGGAATAGAATGGACGGCCCCTTCATGAGCATTTTTCGCGCGGGTATGCGTGCGCCTCGTCATCATCAGTGTTGTATGTCGTCCAATTTGTCGGACATGGTCTGGAACGAGGCGCGCTTTCGGCGTTCGAATCCGGATTATGTAATCGGCATACCGTTCGTTTATGTCGGGATGACGGGCATCGATCCGGACGTGCGGTTCGACAAACACAAGGCGGGCGTCCAGTCGAACCGCTACGTGCGCGAGTTCGGGTTGCGCCTGCTGCCGCATCTGTACGAGATGTACAACCCGATGCCCTACGACGGCGCGCGTGACATACGCGTGACACATACATAAGTGGAACTGGCCATCGGCCTGCGGGAAGCGGGTTATGGCGTGTGGCAGGCCTGAACGAAGAACAATCAACGAGCGGAGCGTGAATGCGGATTCTGGTAGTCGGAGCGGGCGCGATCGGCGGGTATTTCGGGGCGCGGCTGCTGCAGGCGGGGCGGGACGTGACGTTCCTTGTGCGCGAACGGCGCGCGCAGCGTTTGCGTGAAAGCGGCCTCAAGGTCCATATGCCAGACGGCGAGTTGCATGCGGATCAGCCGCCGCTGGTGTTATCGAACGAAATCGAGAGACCGTTCGATCGGTCGTGCTGATCTGCAAAGCCTACGACCTGGAAGGCGCGATGGACTCCTTCGCGCCCGCCATCGGCCCGGACATGGCTATTCCCCGCTGCTGAACGGCATGGCCCATCTCGATGCGCTCGACGCCCGTTTCGACGCCGCCAACTTGCTCGGCGGCCAGTGCTCGATTGCCGCGACGCTCAACGCGCAGGGCGAGAAACATGCATTCGATGGTGATCGGCAAACACGCGGGCGGACGCTCGGCGCGCATCGAAGCCATTGCGGCGCAACTCGATGGCGCGGGCTTCGATCTGAACGTCAGCGAAAACGTGCTCCAGTCGATGTGGGACAAGTGGGTGTTCTTCGCCACGCTCGCCACCGGCATGTGCCTGATGCGCGCGCCGATCCGCGACATTCTCGCCGCGCCCGGCGGCGAGGACGTGCTGCGCTGGCTCTTCACGGAATGCCAGAGCGTCGTGGCAGACAACGATCATCCGCCCGGCGAGGCGACGCTGGAACGCGCCCGCGCGTTCTTCTCGGACCGCGAATCCTCGATGACCGCTTCCATGCTGCGCGATCTGGAGAACGGCGCGGTCATCGAAGCGGATCACATCGTCGGCGATTTGATTGCGCGGTGGTGTTCGAAGGTCGAGGGCGCATCGATGCTCGAAATCGCGTATGCGAATTTGAAGGCGTATGAATCGCGGCGGGCGCGGGCATCGTCGTCGAACTGAGGCTTCGAGGCTTACAAGCCGCTATCGCCCGCGCGGGAACGTTTTGATCGCGCGGACGCAGGCTGTACGCTTGCGGGTTTCATGAAAACACCACGCGTTTCGCTCCTCCAATGGCACTCGATCTCGTAGAAAAACTGCGCCAAGTCTCACCATCGCGCAAATTTTCACGGGCTTTCTGATGCTCGGGCTGACCGCGTTCGGCGGCGCGCTGCCGCTCGCACGGCGCGAAATCGTCGAGCGCCGCAAATGGCTTGATGCCGACGAATTCACCGATCTCCTCGGTCTCTGCCAGTTCCTTCCGGGCGGCAACGTCATCAATCTGTCGGTCGCCATCGGCATGCGCTTTCGCGACATGCCCGGCGCGCTCGCGGGGACTGTTTGGGCTGATCGTCGGGCCGTCGCTGATCGTGATAACGCTCGGCGTGATCTATCAGCGCACGCATCAGGACCCGCGCATCGCGCATCTTTTCGCGTGGCTGGCGGCGCGGCAGCGGCGGGCCTGCTGATCGCCATGTCGGTCAAGATTCTCTGGCCGCTGCGCAAGAAACCCAAAGTGCTTGCCGTCGCACTCGTGATGTTCGTCGCCATCGCGTTTTTGCGCACACCGCTTCTTCCGTCGATGCTGATCCTCACGCCCATTTCCGTATTCATCGCCCGGAAGGTGCAGCGATGAAAGATACCTTGCTCGCGCTCGCCGGCATCTTCAGCCAGCTTTCGCTGCTCGCCGTTCGGCGGCGGCAATACGATTCTTCCCGAGATGCAGCGGCAAGGTCGTGGAAGTACATCAATGGATGACCAAGGCCGATTTCTCCGCGCTGTTCGCGCTAGCCCAGGCCGCCCCGGGGCCGAACATGATGGTAGTGACGCTGATCGGCTGGCACGTCGCGGGCTGGCCGGTGGTGCTGATCACATCGATTGCGAAGTTCGGGTCGTCGTCATGCGTGACGATTTTTGTCATGCATCTGTGGGAGCGCTTCAAGGATCGCCCGTGGCGCCGGTACATTCAGATCGGGCTGGTGTCGATTACCGCCGGACTGGTCGCAGCGAGCGCGTTGCTGATCGCGGAGGCTTCTGATAGGACGGCGGTGCTGGCCGGGAGCACGGTCGTGGTCGCGCTGATGTCGTACCGGACGAAGTTGCATCCGCTGTGCCTGCTGGCGGCGGGCGCGTTGGTCGGACTGACGGGAATTGGGCAGTAGGCAAGCTTCCTGCTCATTTCAGAAGAAAAACGTAAAGAGGACGAGCGTCATGAGCATGAACACGGAATACGCCAAAACCGCGCCCGAGCGCAGCGAAGTCGACGCTTTGCCGGGCGCGGCCGTCATCGACTTCGGCACCGACTGGTGAGGCTTCTGCCGCGCGGCGCAACCCCTGATCGCGCAGGCGTTTCAGGATCATCAGGACGTGCGGCACTTGAAGATCGAGGACGGCAGCGGCCAGCCGCTCGGGCAATAACGCATATTCAGGGAAATCGACTAATCGATTTCCATCTCAAAAACTTGTACGATAATTATAAGATTTTGCAAGTTTCATCGGCGTCCATGTTCGAGAAGATTCCGCCGCGCGCCTTGTCCGATACGGTCGTTTGCAGAAGCAGATCGAAAAAGGCAGTTTCGCCGCGACCGGCAAGCTGCCCAGCTAAGCCGGGCTCGCGCAGGAATTTGGCGTGAACCGCACGGTCATTCGAGAGGCGAAGCGGTCTCGCGCCGCAGCGATGCGCAAATATGCCGCTTTGGCTCGCATTGCCGATTCGGTGCGTGAAGGCCGCGACGGCGTCGCGGAAGACGTGGCGTTTCATCGTGAAATAGCCAGCGCGACGGGCAATCCGTATTTCCTGAAAACGCTCATCTTTCTGAGCCAAGTATCTCGAAGCGGAAACGCTCGTCACGCGCGGCAACGAAGTTGCGCGAGGACTTTTCGCGGCAGGTGCTGGAAGAGCCCGCAGCCGTCGTCGAAGCCATCCGCAAGCGCGATCCCGACGCGGCCCGCGCCGCCGCGTAGACGTATTTGATCAATGCCGCGCGCCGCTTGTCGGAAGCTGGCATCAACTTGAGAACATCGGTATGACAAGAAACGTCGGAGTGATCGGTCTCGGCGCAATGGGCATAGGCGTCGTGCGCTCGCTGCTTCGCGCGGGATTCGCCGTGCACGCGTGCGACGTGCGCCAGAATGTGCTCGATGCGTTCGCAAAGGAAGGCGGCGTGGTGCTTGCATGCGGGACGGTAGCGCCTGAATTCGCAGTGTCGCTCGGCAAGCGTCTCGCGGAGGAAAACCTAAAGATGCTCGACGCGCCTGTCCAGCAGCGCGGCCAAAGCCAATTCCGGCGAAATGACGATGATGACCTCCGGCCCCGCCGATGCCTACGCCGCCGGTGAAGACGTGCTCGACGTCAGCCGGCAAGGTTTATCGGTTTTAGGCGATGCGCACGGCGCAGGTTCGAAGGTAAATCAGCTTCTGGCGGACGTGCACATCGCCACCGCAGCGGAAGCGATGGCGCCTGGGCCTGTGCGAAGGCGTCGATCCCGATGCGCTCTACTACGTTATCATGCACAGCGCCGGTAACTCGTGGATGTTCAAGAGGCCGCGTGCTGCACATTCTGACGGGCGACGACACGCCGCTGTCCGCCGTCGATATTTTCGTGAAGGACCTGGACTCGTGCTCGACACGGCCCGCACCTCGAAATTTCCGCTGCCGCTTTCGGCGGCGGCACATCAGATGTTCATGATGGCCTCGACCGCCTCCATCAGCACCGCGAGCGATGCCGAGCCGAGCGTAGCTGATCGTCGTGCCACGCGAGCAGAGTTGAAACGAGCGTGTCGGTCTGCTCGTCGAATGCCCGTACGTCCGTGTTCACCACGTTCGAATGCGGCCTGGATCCCGCGTTCCGCGGCTATCAGCGCTTCAACCCGGATATCTTGTCGACGGGCTTCGTCGATAAAACCGGTCAGCACAATAATCTGCAGCAGGATTCTCATCCCGTGGGCGCTGCCTTGCTTCATATGGATCGCTTCAAGTGCAGCATGGTACTGCAGCGACATCTGCTCGATTTCCGTGCGTGGTAATGGCAACAATAGACGCTTGCCGAGTTGTCCGCGGGATCGACGCTGCGTGTTCGTGCGACGAGTCATGCCACAGGCTTGTTGTCGTCGCGTGCCGATGCTTCGGGCATATTCCGAACAGCGTCTCGCATTGTGCGCACGATCAGCATCACGACCGGCAGATCGTCGCCATCACGATTCAGATCTGCCTCGACATCAGGCCCGGGTTGAGCCAGCGACTGTCCTCGAGCCGAGGGAGAATGGGATGTATCCGTATTGTGCGGTTGATATATGAGCGTGAAACCTCCTGTCACGTGATTCGACGACAAGTCGAAGCTTGCTCCCAAGAGCATCAAACACTTCGTCCAAAATCAAACATACTGCGAGCTATTTG
>LELG01000124.1 GCA_001045575.1 Candidatus Burkholderia pumila | reverse complement strand
AGCAGTGGCCCCGTCGTTCCAGTTCCTTGTCCACTTCATCGAGCAGCGCGTTGGCCAGCAGCGGCGATAGCGGTCCGCCCTGAGGCGTGCCATGATGCCGTTGCTAAACCACCCCGTCATCCATGATGCCGCTGTTCAAATACGCCCGAATCAGCCGGATTACTCCTGCGTCATCGATTCGTTTCTATAAGCGGTCGATCAGAATGTCGTGGTTGACCCGGTCGAAGAACTTCTCCAGATCAACGTCCACCACGATCCGCCGCCCCGACTGCACGTACGACTGGGCGGGCATCTGACGCAATACCTGCCGCATTGACATGGCGCTGGACACTTCTTCCCGTTTGGTCCTTCGCCACCCGCTTCGGCTTCATCAGCCTGTCCTGTAACTACTCCGACCTCTGCTGACTTCTCGCTGCGGCTCGATGCCGTCACCCTTTCAGGCATGAGGCAAGATCTCCCCAGGTAAGAACCCACTCCTTCATCGTACAACCGCCGCATCTACGCCGCCTGACCCTTAAGCGCGGGAGCTTCGCGGTTACATGCCCGCTCGCCCTGTTCGGCAACGCCTTTTATCCGGTTCTTGTTCATCGGCTCACAGTTTCGTTTCACGCTTCCTCCCCACGATCAGTCGCCCTTTCGCAGTTGCGCTTCGCTCGCTGTGATCAACTTGCGGTGGGACTTGCACCCACGAGTGTGTGTGTGCCCATGCTGGGCACACACAAAAAACCTAACTTTCCGAGAAAAATCAGGGGGGTTGTTCCGCACTGGTGGAGACGGAGGGATTCGAACCCTCGATCCAGTTTTTAGCCAGATGCTCCCTTAGCAGGGGAGTGCCTTCGACCTCTCGGCCACGTCTCCCAAATTATATATATCGTGCACCGGGAGTACAGTGCAGCTATATTTAAATAATAGCGTGTCCGCGGGCATCGGTCAAATTCGCATGACGATTATCAATCAACTTCGAATGCCTTTGCCGCGTAACCCGCAACGATGCGCCAGTCCGCGAGCCGTTACATCACCGTTACACGTGAACTGCCTTAAGCGCGGTCCAGCTCGAACGCCTTGTGCAGCGCGCGCACGGCCAGTTCCGTGTACTTCTCGTCGATCAGCACGGAAATCTTAATTTCCGAGGTTGAGATCATCTGGATGTTGATGCCCTCTTCCGACAGCGCGTGGAACATGGTGCTGGCGATACCCACATGCGAACGCATGCCGACGCCGACCACGGATATCTTCGACACCTTCGGATCGCCCAGCACGGTTTCGGCCTGAATGTGGCCCTTCACCGTGCCGTTCAGAATGGCGAGCGCGCGCTGATAATCGCCGCGGCCCACCGTGAACGTGAAGTCGGTCTTACCGTTCACGCTCTGATTCTGGATGATCATGTCGATGTCGATGTTCGCATCTGCCACCGGACCGAGAATCTGATACGCGACGCCCGGCTTGTCGGGCACATCCATCACGGCGATACGCGCTTCGTCGCGCTGAAACGCGATGCCAGAGATAACGGCTTTTTCCATATTCTCGTCTTCTTCAAAAGTAATCAGGGTGCCAGAATGCATCTCGGTTTCGAGCGGCATCAGCGGATCGGTCAGACTCGAAAGCACACGCGTCTTGACCTGATATTTGCCGGCGAATTCCACTGAGCGGATTTGCAGTACTTTCGAGCCTAAGCTCGCCATTTCCAGCATTTCCTCGAAGGTCACGCGGTCCAGGCGGCGCGCTTCCTCGACGACGCGCGGGTCGGTCGTGTAGACGCCGTCGACATCGGTATAAATGAGGCATTCGTCGGCCTTCATGGCCGCCGCGATGGCGACCGCCGAGGTGTCCGAGCCGCCGCGCCCGAGCGTGGCGATATGCCCTTCCGGATCCACGCCCTGGAAGCCGGTGATGACCACCACCTTGCCTGAGTCGAGATCCTTCAGTACGCGCTCGCCATCGATTTCGCTGATGCGCGCCTTCGTGAACGCGCTGTCCGTACGGATAGGCACTTGCCAGCCGGCGTAGCTCACCGCGTCGATGCCTTCGGTATGCAGCGCGATGGCCAGAAGACCGACGCTCACCTGCTCGCCGGTGGAGGTAATCATGTCGAGTTCGCGCGGGTCCGCGTCCGCCTTGATGTCTTTTGCCAGACCGAGCAAGCGGTTAGTTTCGCCGGACATGGCCGACGGCACGACGACCATCTTGTGGCCGGCCTTGTGCCATTTGGCAACGCGCCTGGCGACGTTCATGATGCGCTCGACCGAGCCCATCGAAGTACCGCCGTATTTGTGTACGATGAGTGCCATTGTCGTTCTTGAACTGGAGAGAAAACCGCGCTTCACGCGAGGACGCGTGGCGCTTTTGCGCCGTGCACGATTGCTTCGGGGAGATAGGAAGCCGGCAACGAAAACGCGAGGGACGCCGCGCGCTCGATCAGGCGCATGAGAGCGTTGAGTGTGGCCGAAAATTGCGTCTTTTGAACGGAGTTGTCGCGCAAAAACGCTTGCGCGATAAGCAAAAAGTGTACCTGAATGACGGTGAAATTACAAGATAGCGCGGTAATGCCGGCGGTTTTTACCGGTTGGCCCGCCGCGATTCAGAAGTTTCAGGCCAGCAGCAGATCCGGCCGCCACACGATCCGGCGCAGCAGTTCGTGCGCCGCGCTCGGCGCGGCTTCCCGATTCACACCGAGATGCGGCACGAACAACAGCGATTCACCGGTGAACAGCAGCGGGACATCGCGCTTCCACGCGGGCACGCCGCGTTCCTGAAAGAAGTTCTTCAGCGTGCGACTGGGCGCTTTTGCGGCCACGCGCATGCGTTCCCCGCCCGCGCGCGAGCGAGCCGCCAGCGGCGCGGCTCGCAACACGCCTTCGCCCACGACGTCATCGGCGAGTGCATCGACGGGTTCGAAGACGAAGGAGCCGCGCCATTGCGGCAGCCGCCAGACTTCTTCGCCCTGCCATTGCAATTCGCAGGCCGTTCTCGGCAGTGAAGAACCTTCGTCGATGTCAGGCGCATCGTTACTGTCGCCCGGTTCCCAAAACAAAGCGTTGCGATAGACACGCAACGCAAACCCCGCATAATCGATGCGCAACGCGTGACCATCGCGCGCGGCGGCGTCGCGCAATTGACGCAGCATGTCCGCGATCCGCGCCGCCGACGCCGCCTGCAAACCACGCGAGCGGATCCAGAAACGCAGGAAGTTGATCGCGCGTTCATCGTCGAGCGCGAGCAGTGCGTCCAATTTAAGCGCGCCCTCTTCGTCCCGATGCTGCGTGCTTTCAAAGTCGATGCGCGCCAGATCATCCAGCAGCCGCTGCGCCGATGCCGCGTGCGACGCCGTGCGCGCCAAGGCATCACGGAAGCCAGGGAAATGGACCGCGAGCACGGGCAACACGTCATGCCTCAGCGCGTTGCGCGAGTAACGCGTGTCGGCGTTGGATTCATCGTCGATCCAGCGGAGATCGCGTTCGTGGGCGTATTGCTCCAACTGCGCACGGAGCAAGCGCAAGAGCGGCCGCAGGCGCGGTGGGCCCGACTCGCCGCCAGCCCGAGCAGGTGCCATAGCCGCTAGGCCGGCAACACCCGTACCGCGCAGCAATTGCAGCAGCACAGTCTCAGCCTGATCGTCCGCGTGATGCGCAATGAGCAGCGAGCTCGTGCCCTGCTCGCCGGAAAGATCGTCTAGCGCGCGATACCGGGCATCGCGGGCGGCGGCTTCGAGACTTTCACCGTTCGCGCGAGCGACATCGACATGGCGCGCCGCAAAGCGCACGTCGAGCGACGCGGCGAACGCATTGCAATGCGATGCCCACGCGTCCGCGTTCGGACTCAGCCCGTGATGCACATGCAGCGCAATCACCCGCGATGCGCCGACGCAACGCACGGTGGCATCGAGCAGAACGGTCGAGTCAAGACCACCGCTCAGCGCGACTGCGAGTAACGAATCCGAAGGAAGATTGGCATCAGAAACCGCGGCGCGAACCGCCTCTAGCACGAGGCGGCTGGCCGGGGTTTCGTTATCCGATGACACGAGTGACCGTGAAAAATGAAGTGCTGGTTTGAAAAATCAAGCGCCCGGAATGGATTCCTTGAACTTGCCGCACGCCATCAGCTTGTCGAAGCGGCGAACGCGCAAATCGTTGATGCTCATGCCCTGAAACTGGCGATACGAATCCGCAAGCGAACGGCGCAGCAGCGCGGCCATGCCCTTCGGATCACGGTGCGCGCCGCCGAGCGGCTCGTTCACGATCTTGTCGATCAGACCGAGCGCCTTCAGGCGATGTGCCGTCAGACCCAGCGCTTCCGCCGCTTCCGGCGCCTTCGCCGCGCTTTTCCACATGATCGATGCGCCGCCTTCCGGCGAGATGACCGAGTACGTCGAGAACTGCAACATCATGACGGTATCGGCAACCGCGATAGCCAAAGCACCGCCCGAACCGCCTTCACCGATGATCGTCGTGATGATTGGCGTCTTCAGCTCGGCCATGACGTACAAATTGCGGCCGATGGCTTCCGACTGTCCGCGCTCTTCCGCGCCAATGCCCGGATATGCACCCGGCGTATCGACGAAGGTGAAGATGGGCATGGCGAACTTCTCAGCCAGACGCATGAGCCGCTCGGCCTTGCGATAGCCCTCCGGGCGCGGCATGCCGAAGTTGCGCAGCGCGCGTTCCTTCGTATCGCGGCCCTTCTGATGGCCGATTATCATGCAAGGCTGGCCATTGAAGCGCGCAAAACCGCCGACAATGGCAAGGTCGTCCGCGAAGGAACGGTCGCCGTGGAGTTCGTGGAAATCGGTTAACAGTTCGTTCACATAGTCGAGCGTGTACGGACGCTGCGGATGACGCGCGATCTGCGAAACCTGCCAGGGTGACAGATTGGCGTACAAGTCTTTCGTGAGTTGCTGGCTCTTCTTCGACAGCCGCTCGATTTCTTCCGAAATATCGACAGCCGAGTCGTCCTGAACGAAGCGGAGCTCTTCGATCTTCGCTTCGAGTTCAGCGATCGGCTGCTCGAAATCCAGAAACGTGCTCTTCATGTGTTCGAGTCCTGAAACATCGGGCAGCGCGTATTCTAACCGCGTCCGTCCCCTGTAAATGCGCGCGGAAGCTATGGATTATAAATTAACGATAGTTCCGCGATTCCCCGTCGGGTTGTCTATGGATATCAGTGGTCGGCAGGGATCGGATTGAGGCTGTGCCACATGTACCAGGTGGCCACCGTCCGCCACGGCTCCCAGTTCGCCGCGACTTCCCGCGCTTCGCTGCGCGTGACCGGTTCGCCACTGAAATAATTGACGCTGATGGCCTGAATCAGACCAAGGTCGTCGAGCGGCAAAACGTCCGGGCGCGACAGATTGAAGATGAGAAACATCTCCGCCGTCCACCGGCCGATGCCGCGAATCTGCGTGAGTTCGGCGATAACGGCTTCATCGTCCATCGATGCCCACGACTCCACGTGCAATGCGCCGGATTCGAAGTGCTGCGCGAGATCGAGAATGTACTCGGCTTTGCGTTTGGACAAGCCGCAAGCCTGCAACTTGTCATGTCCGAGTTTGATGAAATGCGCCGGATGCACTTCCGGGCACGCGCCCTTCACGCGTTCCCAGATGGCCTGCGCGACCTTCACCGAAATCTGCTGGCCGGCGACGGAGCGCGCGAGCGTGGAGAACGAATCGCCAAGATTGACGAGATGAATCTCGCCGAACTTCGGAATCAGTTTCTTGAGGATGCGGTCGCGCTTCATGAGGTCGACGCACGCGCGATCCCAGTAATCAGGACGCAGCGCCTCGCGCGTGAGGCCGCCGATCTGCACGGGCACGGCGGCATCCGCGATGACGACGCGCGACTTGCGTACCACTTCGCCCTGATGCTGCGGATCGACCACGAGCTTCTGCGCGCCCGCGTTGTTGACGGACACCGCGCGGCCATTGCCCTTCAAAGGCGTTGATTCAGCTTCCTCCGAGCCGCGTTTCGATGCGCGCGCATCGACGCCGTGCGCGCTGGCCGCCGTCTTCACTATGCTCTTGCGTGCCGTCGTTGTTGCACTGTTTGCACCATCGATCTTCTGCGTCGTCGTTTTAGTCCGCGCGCCGCTCGCTCGCTTCGTTGCGGGCGACGCAGCGCTTCCTGACGCGGGTCGCCTGACCGGCGTCTTCCTGGCCGTTGCCATCGTGCCTCCTGCCTGGTGAGTCGATCAGAGGGTTCGAAGGGCCGCGTTCACACGCGGCGCCATTCGGTCGACCCACCCGGTTTGTCTTCGAGCGCAATCCCGGCTTCGAGCAACGCGGCGCGAATCCGGTCTGCTTCGGCATAGTTCTTCGCCTGCTTGGTGGCAACGCGTTCGGCGATTTTCGCTTCGATCTCCTGCGGCGTCATGCCCGCTTCCGCGCCTTTGTCGCCCGCCTGTTGCAGGAAGGCGCGCGGATCGCGGCCGAGCAAGCCGAGCAAGCCAGCCAGTTCCTTCAATTGGCCGGCGAGCGCCGGATCGCGCGTGCGGTTGACATCGCTTGCAAGATCGAACAGTACGGACACCGCTACCGACGTGTTGAAATCGTCGTTCATCGCAGACTGGAAACGCTGCGCGTTCGGCTCGTTCCAGTCAAGAGGCTGATGGTCCGGCTCGACATCCTTCAACGCCGTGTAGAGGCGCGTGAGTGCGTTTCTTGCATCGTCGATATGTACGTCGCTGTAATTCAGCGGCGAACGATAGTGTGCCCGCGCAATAAAAAAGCGCACGACTTCCGCATCAAATTTTTCAAGGACTTCGCGGATGGTGAAGAAGTTGCCGAGCGACTTCGACATCTTCTCGCTATCGATCTGCACGAAGCCGTTATGCATCCAGTAGTTCACGAACTGCTGGCCGGTCACGCCTTCGCTCTGCGCAATCTCGTTCTCATGGTGCGGGAATTGGAGGTCCATGCCGCCGCCATGAATGTCGAAGCGTTCACCGAGCAGCGTGCAGCCCATGGCCGAACATTCGATATGCCAGCCCGGACGACCGCGGCCCCACTTCGAGTTCCAGCCGGAGTCTTCCGGCTCGCCCGCCTTCGCCTTCTTCCACAACACGAAGTCGAGCGGATCTTCCTTCGCATCGTTCGCGGCGACGCGTTCACCAGCGCGCAGGTCTTCGATTGACTTGTCCGACAACTGGCCGTAGTTCGCAAACTTGCGCACGGCGTAGTGCACATCGCCGTCTTTCGCGTGATACGCATAACCGTTGGCGTGCAGCGCATCGATCATGCCGAGCATCTGCGGGATGAAGTCGGTTGCGCGCGGCTCGATGTCCGGACGCGCGACGCCCAGCGCATCCGCGTCTTCATGCATGGCCGTGATGAAGCGCTGCGTGAGCGCCGAAATGGGCTCGCCGTTTTCGACTGCTCGGCGGATGATCTTGTCGTCGATATCCGTGATGTTGCGCACGTACGTGACCTTGTAGCCGAGTGTGCGCAGCCAGCGCTGCACGATATCGAACACCACCATCACGCGCGCATGACCGATGTGACAGTAGTCATATACTGTCATTCCGCAAACATACATGCACACCTTGCCATCGCGGAGGGGCACGAAGTTTTGCTTGTCACGCGCGAGCGTGTTGTAGATGCGCAGCGAATTCATAAAAATACAGTACGTGGTCCGGGATCAACCGTGTGTTAAGTCTGGGACACGTCGATGGGCGGCACGGTGACACGCACACGCGATCCGCGAACATGACGGGCCTTTCGACCTCATACGGAGACGGCCACGAGTGGCGTAAAGACAGACAGTCCGACGCCAGCGCGGTTCCTGTCGCTGTGCTTTTCGCCTTAGCGGACATGTGCGCGAAACGTGCGGACCTTTTGTTAGAATGGCTCGGAGTATAACACTCGGACCTGAGCCTATGAAATCTGCAAGCGGCCTTGCGGCGTGCATCGTCGGCCGGTCCGGGCAACGCCCGGCGCACGCGGTTTCGGTTTCATCTGCTTCATCTGTTTCACGCGCCGCATCGAATCATTCGCCACATGGCTCTTCCACACCCTTCCAAGTGATTCACACCATCCACGCCCACGCGCGCAAGACTCTGCAAATCTCCTGCCCGCCCATCGGTTCTGCTTCACGCGGCTTGCTCGGGTCGGCGTTCATTGTGCTTGCAGCAGCTTTCGTATCGATGAACGCCGCGCACGCGCAAGTGTCCACGGCCACGCGCGACGGCACGCCACAGGTCGATGCATCCATCGCAAACAAGAACTGGGCCGAAGCCCTCAGGCAGCTCGATGCGCGCAGCGCATCCAATCCGAACGACGTGCAGGCGAAGTTCAAGCGCGCCACAGTGCTCGCGCGCCTGAACCGCGACGACGACGCCATCATCGCGTTCACCGAACTCACGCAGAGATATCCGGAGTTGCCAGAGCCTTACAACAACCTGGCCGCGTTGTACGCCAGGAAAGGCCGCTATGAGGACGCGCGCAATGCGCTGGAAACGACCATCAAGGCGAATCCCGGCTATGCGCTCGCCTACGACAATCTCGGCGATCTGTATCTGCGGCTGGCGAGCGAATCGTACAAGCGCGCGCAGACGCTCGGCTCGACGAATCCGGTTTCACGCCAGCGCATCGCCGATATTCAGAAGGTGATCTCGCCGCCGCAGGTGAATCGCAAGTTGCAGGGCGCGGCGTCCGGAACGGCGGCGCGCGCGCCGCGTGCGGCATCGGCTTCGGGCGAATGGTCGCCGGTCAACGGCGACTCGACGCAGAGCGTGCCGAATCCCGATTCCTACGCGCCGTTCGGCGGCTCGACCGGCTCCCTGCCGACGCAACCGTATACCGCGCCCAAGATTCAACAGTAAGGTAAGGCGCTGACACGATCGCGTCCACGCGAGCAGTTAAACTAGCCCATTGAACCAATGAAATCGCACTGATCTAAAAAAGAAGGTGCATGGGCAAAATGAATCTGACTGAAGCCGAGCACGAAGAATTGCTGTCGATGCAGCGCAGCCGAACGATGGCCGTTGGCCAAGTGAGGCGAGCGCGGTTGATCCTGCTGCTCGACGAAGAAGCCTCGCGCGGGGGGCGATCATGAACGAATTGCGATGCGATTCGCGTTTCATCACCACATGGGAAACTCGTTTTGCCGGTGAGTGTCTGGCGGGCCTGTACGGCAGGCACTCGGGTCGTGCGGCCGTGACCTGGCGCGTCTTGAGGCGCGAGTGCTCGACTATAGTTACACTGCGGCGCAAACCGGCCGACGGCTCAACGCACTGGAGCAGCCGCAAAACGGACGCCGTTCAAACCTTTCTGGCTGACCATACGAACGTCTCGATGCATTACACCCCACGTATTCGTCATGGCTCAATCAGGTCGAGAACTGGTTTGCCCGCATCCAGCGAGACGTCATCACGCGCGGGATATTCAACAGCACCAAAGATCTCGACAAAAAACTCATGCGCTACATCCGTCAAGGCAACAAGCAGGCTGTCCCACTGAAGTGGAAGTATTCCGATATTCCGATCCAGCTCGACGAATCCAGTACAATTCATCTGGTTCAATGGATTAGTGTTGTGAGTTAAAAATTAATTGAATGATTAGCTGCTTGTAGTACTGTGCGATGGACGGCACGTACTCCAAGAGGTGGCGAAGAGCGGAAGACCCAAGGCGGAACTCGTGTTGAGTGACTCGGA
>LELG01000123.1 GCA_001045575.1 Candidatus Burkholderia pumila | reverse complement strand
CCCGCTCGACTACCCTGCTTATTCTCTGACGACTCTGACAAAGCGATGTCCATCAAATCGAGTGATGGACATCGCTTTGCGACGTATTGCCGTCACCATCTACGACGGTTGGGACGAGCCGCTTACCGCGATGAGCCGGTGGCTTTCGTTCATGGAGAAGGAGTCCAAAGGCTTCGTGCGTCCGAGTATCGGATACGGTGACTGGCTGAACGTGAACGACGAGACGCCCAAGGACCTGATCGCCACGGCTTTTTTTTGCAGACAGCGCACGCATCACGGCGAAAGCTGCTCGCGCGCTCGGCAAGAATCCGGCTGCTATGACAAATTGTTCGCCAACATCCGTGATGCATTCGACCGCACCTTCCTCCTTCCTGACGGCAAGCTGAAGGGCGATACACAGACCGCGTACATGCCGAAACCGGGCACGCCGATGTCGCTTACCGCCTGCTGCTCCAGACCAGCTATCCCCGTCGTGGGGCTATCAGATCGGCAAGGGCGCGACCACCATGTGGGAAAACTGGGACGGCATTCGTCCTTACGGCACGCTGCAGGACAAGGTGATGAACTCGTTCAATCACTACGCGTACGGTTGCGTGGGCCAGTGGATGTACGAAAACGTGGCCGGGATTCGCGCGCTTCGTCATCAAGCCCGTGCAGAGCGGACTCGTGCATCGTGTCGACGCCCTGTACGAGTCCGGATACGGTCCGAGATGCACAGGTCCGACCGGGACAGCGATGCGGGGCTGTCCGTGACCGTGCCGGTGAATACGAGTGCGGCGGTCTGGGTGCCGCACACCGGAGGACGCGTCACGAACGCGAACGACGGCGGTCGTCTGCGCCGCACCTAGGCGGGCTATTCGGTATTTGAAATGGAATGGGCTCGGGAAGCTATCGGTTCAGCGTGCGCTAAACGAAACGCCTGACGCGGCAGCGAGCCGCGTCAGGCGTGGATAAAGCAAGGGAAGCGAGAGGGGCGAAGAATCAGCCGCGCCGCGCAATACGGCGCGCAGCGAAGGCGATTCCGACGAGCAGACCGAGAAACCCGCCGATCAGGATCATGACGACGCGGCTTGGTGTATTGGCTCTGAGCGGCGCGTACGGCGCCTCGACGATGCGCGTCGGATACGTCAGCAGCGGGCTGTTTGCCTGTTCCAGCTCCGCGACCTGACTACGTAACTGGAGCACCTGCAAATTGATCTGCGTCACCATGTTGCTAACCAGGACGTTGCGCGAATCGACAGGCTTGCTGTTGCCCTGACCCGTTGACGGTTGAATGGAACCGTATGCCTGCTGGTATTCCTTCTCCGCGGCCTTGAGTCGGCTCTGGGTGTCGGCCAGATTGTGTTTCAGCTCGTCGACGGCGGGACCATAGATCTTCTGGTGCATGTCCGAGAACGAGTTGAACGATGCCTGAAGCGCGGCCTGAGCTTGCTCGCGCGAATAGGCGGACACCTGCAGCTTGATCAGATCGGGGCCGCGCGCAGGCGTAGCCATCAGCGTGTTGAAAATCAGCAGCGAGCTGCGGTCGCCATTGTCCGGCGGATTCAGACCGAGGTCCTTGAGGACGCTGAGACGCAAGCCGGGGAGGTTGTAGCGGTCGGAGGCCGTCAGTTGATTCTCGATGGGCCGGCTAACGACGCCGGCTTCCACCGGTGCGGAGATTTGCCCGATTTGCACCGTCATCGAGGCGACCCATCGCGGCTTGGTGACGACCGAGGCGGCCGCGCCCACCAGCGCACCCACGACTACCAGCCCGATGATGAGCTTGCCCGACTTGGTGATCTGACGAACGACGACGGAAGGAGACAGGGACTTTGCTACGTGCATTTCTTGCATATAAGGACGGACGCAAAGGACGCTCTAAACTTACATGATTATAACTTGTGGCTTGCCCGAATTAGGGGTAGTTCCCGCTAATATTTTTGGCGGATATGTAACAAGCGATTTATTGATTCTGCCGCGCCCCTTCCGGGCGGCCAACGCTTACCTGAACACATGCAGCGCCGCATACTGTAGCAGCATGATGGTTTTGCCATCGACGATTTCGCCCTTACCCAGCATTTCCAGTGCGTGATCGATGTCGAGTTCCACTACTTCGATATCCGCCTTCCTCAATTACACCGCCGCTGTGGCTCGTTTTATCTTCCGGCGAGTAAGGCGCAATGAAACAGTGAACCGCGTGCGTCACGCAACCCGGGATCATCAGCGCATCGAAAATCTTCGTTACTGAGGCAAGCCGGTAGCCGGTCTCCTTTTCCACTTCCTCTTTTTGATTCGCGCGATCGGATCGTCACCGTCCAGAAATTCTGCGGGCGCTTCGAGCAGAAAGCCCGAACCGCCGCGCGGATAGTCCGGCAGGCGGAACTGCCGGACCAGAATCACCATTCTGCGCACGGCGTTACAGGGAAGCAGCGCGGCGCCATCGCCCACGCGATAAACCTCGCGCGTCAACGCGTGCGTGCTGCCGTCGGCGTGGACATAGTCGAGTGAAACCTTCTCAAGCAACATTCCAATCGTCCGATAATTGCTTTACCTTTACTTTACATGAGTAATCTGCACTCGGTTCTGGCTGGTCACGCTGAATTCCTCCGATTCGAACTTCACACGCCGCGCCGCCGGCCGGACTACGAAATCGGCGAAACCGCGTGATACCCTTCTCTTTAGCAAGACCGGCAAGCGTACGTACTATGGTTCTAAAGGAATCACGTTCCATCTGACGACAGGCAATTGGCGGGTTTGGTAGCTTGCGGCGAATCGGCAAGGCATAATCTTTTCCCGGCGATGCGTCGCGTGGGGCTCTCGCGCAAGAACGTGTCATTCCCTGAGCCCCTGTCCCGGCAACCATCGTATAAGTTCAGAACCAGTTCAGCCAGGTCATCGAACCAAGCAAGTGAGGGTGGCACCGATGTTTCGACACAAGTCCTCGTGGATCTCGTTCATAGCTTTCATCTTCGATTTGTGCGCGGTCGTCGGAACATGGCTCGGCGCCTATCTGATCCGCTTCAACGGACCGGTCCCCTATGAGTTCTGGAGCGGTGCACTGCGCGCGTTGATCTGGGTGCTGCCAGTCTACGGACTTATGTTCCGGTTCTTCGGCCTGTATCGCGGTATCTGGGTTTTCGCAAGCCTGCCGGACCTGATGCGCATCTCGAAAGCGGTCGGCTGGGGTGCGCTGTTCGTCATGGTCCTCTCGGTGGTAGTTCAGCCCGTGCCGATCATTCCGCGCTCCGTTCTCATCGTTTCTCCGTTGCTGCTGTTCCTCGGCATGGGTGGTCCGCGCGCACTCTATCGGGCTGCGAAAGAATTTCATCTGTACGGCGGATTGGTTGCCGAAGGCAAGCCTGTGCTGGTACTCGGCGCGGGCGGCGCGGGTGCGAATCTGGCTCGTGAATTGTCGCGTTCGAGCGAGTGGCGTCTTGTCGGCCTGCTCGATGACGACACCTCGAAGCATGGCCGCGAAATCTACGGCTACAAAGTACTGGGCCGTATCGACGATCTCGCGCAGTGGGCCGAGAAGTTCGGCACCGAATACGCGATTATCGCCATCCCTTCCGCATCGGTCGACGACCAGCGGCGCGTCGCCACCATCTGCTTGAACGCGGGCGTCAGCGCCATGGTACTTCCGGCGCTGACCACTCTGTCGGACGAGCCGGCCGCGCTGTCCCGCGTGCGCCAGATCAATCTGGAGGATCTGCTGGGCCGCGCTGCGGTGACCATCGACACACCGCACGTCGAAGCGCTGTTGCACGGGCGCGTGGTGATGGTGACGGGTGCGGGCGGGTCCATCGGTTCGGAATTGTGCCGTCAGATTCTGCGCTTCGCCCCGGCGCAACTGATCGCCTACGATCTGTCGGAATTCGCCATTTACCGGCTGACGGAAGAGTTGCGCGAACGCTTTCCGGACACGCCGCTGGTGCCGATCGTCGGCGATGCGAAGGATTCGCTGCTGCTAGACATGGTAATGGCGCGCTACGCGCCGCACATCGTCTTTCACGCGGCGGCATACAAGCACGTTCCGCTGATGGAAGAAGTCAACGCGTGGCAGGCGGTGCGCAACAACGTGCTCGGCACATATCGCGTAGCGCGTGCGGCGATCAATCACGATGTCCGGCATTTCGTGCTCGTGTCCACCGACAAGGCCGTCAACCCGACCAACGTGATGGGCGCAAGCAAGCGGCTCGCGGAAATGGCGTGCCTCGCCTTGCAGCAGACGAACCGCAACACGCAGTTCGAGATGGTCCGTTTCGGCAATGTGCTGGGCAGCGCGGGCAGCGTCATTCCAAAATTCGAGGAGCAGATTCGCAAGGGCGGCCCGATCACGGTCACGCACCCTGAGATCACGCGGTTCTTCATGACCATTCCCGAGGCGTCCCAGCTTGTGCTGCAGGCATCGAGCATGGGGCAGGGTGGCGAAATCTTCATGCTCGACATGAGCGAGCCGGTGAAGATCACTCATCTCGCGCGGGATCTGATCCGTCTGCACGGCTACACGGAAGAACAAATCCGTATCGAATTCACCGGTCTTCGCCCCGGCGAAAAGCTCTACGAAGAACTTCTCGCCGACGATGAAACCACCACGCGCACGCCGCATCCGAAGCTTCGGATCGCGCAGGCGCGTGGCGTGCCGGACAATTTTCTCGGCGAACTGCTGCCGTGGCTCACGCAGCATCGCGTGTTGCCGGACGACGAAGTGCGCCGTGATCTGCGCCGCTGGGTGCCGGAATACCAGATCACGATAGCGCCCGTGCTGCAAAGCGTGCCCGTCGCAAAGATGGTGAACAAGCGCGGCGCGGCGGGCTGAGCACGCTGACAACCGCATCGGTCACGCATGACACCGGCTTTCGATCATCTCGACGACGCCCATGCGCTGGCCCACGCGGGATCGCTTCTCTCGGGCGCGGGCGAGATCGTCGCGCCTTACGACCTCGAAGTTTCGGGTGCGTCCGCCTCCGGCTTCTCGGTGCTCCCCGACGTGTTCAATGCCGGCATCGCACCGTTCGATGCCGACTACGCGCACGCACGGGAAGTGCATCTCATCAATGCATTCGGTATCTCGCTCGGAGATTCGATCATCGGGCTGTCGGCACTATTCGCGCTCAAGCGGCTGCATCCGCCTTTGCGGTTCACGGTGTATCGGCCGGCGCGTTCGCCGCGTTATGTGCAGCGCCTGTACGAGCTTGCCGCGCCGATGTTCGGCAAAATTGTCGATCTGCCCGTGTCGCTCGCGCGTCTTCCTGCTGACGCGTTGAAGATCGATATCGGCAATCAGGTGTTCTGGCCGCGCTTCGCGTCGATGCCGATGATCGACTTCTTCCTCTGGGCGATAGGTGTCGCGCCCGCCAGCGTGCCGGCGCGTGACAAGCGCAATCGATGGCTCGCCGACTTGCCTTTGCCGCCGCTCATGCCGGAAGAACCGCCATACGTGCTGTTCTGCCCGGCCGCGAGCACGCCGGTGCGCAGCATTCCGGAGCCAATCCGGGCGCACATCGTCGACAGGGTGTGGAAAAAATTTGGACGGCCGGTGCTTGGCTTCGGCGCAGTGGATCACGCGCACTATAGGGACATCGCTACGCAATCCCGCGAAAGTAACATCGCGGATTACTTCGCATGGGTGAAACACGCGCGCTATGTCGTCACTTCAGACACGGCCGCGCTGCACATCGCCGCCGGTTTCGACGTGCCCGCAACCTCGATCTTCACGACCATCGCCTCACGGATGCGGGCGCGCGATTACACCAATTGTGTGTCGATCGAGCTTTTGCTGCCGGAACTGCAAGGCGTTCACTCAAGCGCACGCGAAGCCGATCTCGAAGCGCTGAGACGCATCTATGGCGCGTACGACTGGCACACAATGCCATTCGCCTGAACTAAACGACCGCTTTGGCCGCAGGCGAAGAAGACGAAGCCGCCAACGGATGCGCCTGAAAAATCGGCAAGCGGCTATACAGATCTGCAACCCAATCGATGAACACGCGCACGCGCCGCGGCTGATGCCGGTTCGCCGCATACAGCACCGACACGACACGCGAATGCGACGGAAACTCTCTTAGCACTTCCCTCAATGCGCCGCTTTTGAGCAAAGGATCGAGCGTATAGCTCGAACTCTGGATGAGCCCAAGGCCACGCCCGCAGCGATGTAGGACTCGCCATCGTTGAACGCAATCTTGTGCTTCATCGCAAAAGAACGCGTTTCGCCATCGACGACGAATTCCCAGTTACGCATGCGTCCCGAGTTCGTCAGCACATAGCCGATAGCGAGATGATGGTCGAGTTCGTCGAGCGAAGCCGGCTCACCGTATTGCTCGATATATCCCGGCGACGCACACGTGATCTGCGAATAAGCGCCAATGCGCTTCGCCACCAAGCCCGATATCCCCGACCGCGCCCACGCGCACGACGCAATCCACGACTTCTTCCACGAGATCGAGACCTGCCGGTCCGTCAGCACCAGCTCCACGCCGATATCCGGATAGATACAGCTTGAAGAACTGCGGCAGCGCGGGAATAATCGTGCTCTTGGCCATCACCTGCGGCAGGCTGATCTTGACGTTGCCTTTGGGGCTGAGCTTGGAATGCGACAGCGACGCTTCCATGTCGTCGACTTCGCCGAGCACGCGCACGCATCGCTCGTATTAGGCTTCGCCGTCTTCGGTGATGCTGATGCTGCGCGTCGTGCGATTGATGAGCCGCGCACCGAGATACGCTTCGAGCGCTTGCAGCGTTCTCGATACGCTGGCGGGCGGGAGGCGCAGCGCGTCGGCGGCTTTGAAAAAACTGCCGGCTTCGATGACGCGCGCGAAAACTTTCATTGCGAGGAAGCCGGTCCATGCGTGAAGTCCGATTAGCGTGTGACTAATCGAAATTGATGATCATACTGCATGGCAACCCGGATTCAGCCGATACCGAGCCCGCGCGCGGCAAACCCACCACGAGTAGCGCTCGATCATGGCCTGAAACGGCGCGTGATGACCGTAAGCGAGTGTGGAAACCGCGAGCAGCGCAACGCCCGCGAACACGGCGCGTGGCATCTTGCGCAGCTGTTCGAACACGCGCATGAGCAACAGCAGCGCGATAGCCGAGCAGCCATTCTGCGACGACTTCCGACACGGTATGCGTATTGATTGCCACGCGGCTCGCGCCTATTGCCGCCGAGAAAATCAGCCCGCCCGCCGCGCCCAGGCGATACCACGCCTTGCCGAAACCGCCGAGCGGCAAACCGCCCGCGACCGTATAACGACGGCGGAAAGCATGGTATGGCCGCTGATCATGCGGAAGTCGATGGCGAACACTTCCACACCGCATCCCGCATACAGAATCTTCGATACCGACGAGCGCCATGCCTACCGTCAGCGACACGGCTCAGCGCAGCGCGAGCGATTTGTCGACCGAGCGCAGCCATAGACCGCAACACGACCGCGATCGGCAGCGTGATCCCTCTGCATCCCCGAAATTCGAAAAAGCCCAGTTTTTTTGTCGTCATGCGTGTCCGTTGTGTTTGACGGCGTGCGTCACAGCGTGTCATGAACTGTCTCCTACTGCTTGCGCCGTCCCGCCAGACGATACTCCATCGGCGAAATCGACAGGCGCTTGCGGAAGATTTTAGCGAGTCCGTCGCGGCGAACAACATGCAGCTCGCATCGAGCCGCGCACGCAATAAATATTCCGATGGCTTCAGCCTGATCTGCGTGCGCCTTGAAGCGCCGCAGGAAGTGGCGCTCGCTCATGGCCGCGACGCGTGCGGCGTCGGTGATCGAGATGGGCTTCACGTAATTCTCGCGGATCCAGCGCGCCGCTGCATCGATCTTCTGCTTCCGCCGCCGCTCTCGGTGTCGTCGAGGACAGTGGCGAGCTTCTGCCACGCGCCCGGCATCGTGTGCTCCGATACTTCACGCGCCACCGCCGCGCCATGACCTCGCTTGACAATGGACAGCGCCGCCGCGATCGGCCCTTTCGGATCGTCGAGCGTGAGCATCTGCTCGGCGATGAACAACGCGTTCGACATCGCAGGCGTCAGCGCAGAAGACAGCGCTTCTTCCGGCTCCGCTGAAAAATCCAGTGAACGATTCTGCAAAGTGAAATTCGCGGCGGCAAGAATATGCGCGCCGTCGCCGATCGCCTTGATGAACGGAATCTTCGGTGCAACGCGGCCCAGCCGCTTGCGCAACACGACAATCGTGCCGCGCCGCCGGCGATGAACGACGCATCGCACTCGTTCATCCAGGGTGACTCGATGCTCTCGGTCCAGATGCGCATCGAACAACTGCTTGCAATGCTGCCTCCATCGGAGGACAGAAAGTTCGGCGATGCATGTGCGCCTTGGTGCGCTGCCTCACGTTCGCCGCTTTCGCCGCTCGTCGCGGGAAGACGAACCTGGTTGGCGAGCGAGAAGATTTCGGAAATGGAACTGACTTCGACGAGCGAAAACTCTTCAAAGATCAAGATGCCGATCCGTTTTGCCATGTTGGCCATGTCGGCGCACGGCGCGTCCGGCTAGTGCGAACGCATGACCTGCAGCCTGCCCAAACCATTGGCGTAGACATCGACTTCTCCCTTTCTCCTGAGTGGCAGACACAATGGGAAAGTATGTTTATATGAGCCGCACTATACGCGGTAGCCCACATGCGCCGGGGCCCGCGTCGGAAAATGACGAACCATTGGCAGATAATTTCGATATTTGGCGGCTAAGCTGGCGTTGAGGATGTCGTCTGATGAAATAGGGCGATTTGCGGCGGGCGTTTCGAACATTCCTAACGTTAGGCGCGCCTAACGAAATTTTTGATACAAATGAAGTGGTCAGGAATGGTTCGTGCTTTTTTTTACAGTCCCCCGCTTTCAATCCAAACCAAGGTAATCCGATGCTCAAAGTGCGTAAGGCGGTATTTCCTATAGCGGGCCTCGGCGCGCGCTTCCTGCCGGCAACTAAGGCGAGCCCGAAAGAGATGCCGCCCGTCGTTGACAAGCCGCTGATTCAATACGCGGTGGAAGAAGCGATGGCCGCGGGCATCACGAAGATGATCTTCGTCACGGGGCCCAGCAAGCGCGCCATTGAAGATCACTTCGACAAGTCGTAACAAGTCTCGTAACAAGTTGTATGAAATCGAAGCCGAACTCGAAGCGCGCAACAAGACGAAGCTGCTCGAACTCGTGCGCGGCATTTTGCCGAGCCACGTGACCTGCATGTATGTGCGTCAAGGTCGAAGCGCTCGGTCTGGATCATGCCGTGGCAACGAGCCGTTCGCCGTCGTCCTCGCCGACGATTTGCTCGATAGCAAGCCGCCCGTGCTTCAGCAAATGATCAACGTGTTCGATCATTACCATTCGTCAGTGATCGGCGTCGAAGAAATCGACCGCAAAGATTCGAAGTCGTATGGCGTGATCGAAGGCAAGCCCTGGGACGATGGTCTCTTCAAACTGTCGCGCGTGGTCGAGAAGCCGGACCCGGCGGTTGTGCGATGAAGGAGTGCGTTCTTACCTGAGGAGATCTTGCCTCATGCCTAAAAGGGTGACAGCGTCGAGCCGGAGCGAGAAGTCAGCAGAGGTCGGAGTAGTTACACAGGACAGGCTGATGAAGCCGAAGCGGGTGACGAAGGACCAAACGGGAAGGAGTGTCCAGCGCCATGTCGATGCGGCAGGTATTGGGTCAGATG
>LELG01000122.1 GCA_001045575.1 Candidatus Burkholderia pumila | reverse complement strand
AGGTGCTGGCAAAGGCCCCTCAGCCGATGGTCCAATTGCCCTGGCCTGCGCCAGGATGCGGCGCGTTTCCCGGAAGGGATTGAACGGTCGCTCGTCCTGCGGTAGTACCACTGTTCCCGGCCTGTCGACTCGCCGGAAAACAAACCGCACTTTCAATTTCAGACAAATCCCATCTAATGGGACCGTCGAGAAACTTTTCAAAACTCGCCCGAAATACGATAAATTAAGCTCAACATGTGAAATGCATCCCGGCCTGTTCAATCGAATTTGCGTAAAACCGGCAAATTCAAAAATCGTCACCACAACCCCATGAAACGCGAAAATCTGCTTCAACGCTGGCTTATTGCCGATAAAACAGCCATATACGCCAAATTCCTCGGCAATTACCTGAAAGATGACCTGGGCCTCGAATTTATTGACATTGCCTATTCGAAGTTGGAATTAGTCGCTTCAATGAACGATCATATATTCGGATTTACTTATTATCGATCCGTGGTGCGCTGTAGGCCATGCCGGAATGACCGAGTTGGAATTTCTGGCAGCGCTCAGGGCGCGTCATGCCTCAATCGCCATGATCGTTTTCACCGCCGAAACAAATCCGCACGTGCTTCATGCAATTGCTCAGATGCCATGCACGGGAATCGTCAGCAAGTCGGATGAATTGCGAGATTTGCTCGATTTTGTCATCGCGTCGTAGCAGGCGAGCAAGGCGCCATGTCGCCGCGCATCGCGCGAATGCACTATCCTGCGCAGTGAGATTTGCTGGCGATAATCGTTGCCATTTTCAGATTCGGGGATGAACGCAATCGCCGCCTATACTGCTTCGATGCTGCGCTTCGATATAAACCGTCAAAATGTTCAAAGATTAATCGAGTATACAAAAAAAAATTGATCGCGCGTCGTGCCATATTGAGACTCCGCCACCGCAAGTTCATGCACCAATCGCATGATCTCGCAATACGACGAACTTTCCATGCGGCTTTATGCCGGCGACATCGAAGAATGTTTCCGCTTTCTCAACGCACGCCGCGCGGAGGACGGCCTTTCCGCCGAATATTGGCACTACATGGGCGAGGACGATCATCTGCTCGAAGTCAGCGCCGGCAATCTCGACGAGCATTCGACCTATGTGGTCGGCCACCATCAGAATTCGCGTGGCCGTGCCGGAAACCGGGCACGCCGTGCTTGCCGGACGCATGCACGCGGCCGGCTTCACGCGCGCATTCGGCGACAGTGCCATGTGGACAGATCCGTTCACCCTCTTCACTTCGCTCTATCCCACGCTCGCGGCCATGCCGCTCACGCGCTACATCGAACCACTCGATGCGTCGTCCGCCGACTCCATGCTCGCCGACATGACCGGCGAGCGCCCGGGCGGCACCGCATCGGCATCTTCTGGTCGTCGTGCGAGTCGCCGGGTAATTTCGCGCGTAAAAGTTTCTGTCTGCCCGATCTCGATGCGCTGTTCAACGCATCGGACGACATTCACTGGATCGTGGATGCAACGCGGCTTCGAATTGAAGCGCTGGCTAGCGGATCCGCGCCGCCGACGCCAGCCGCTTCACGACGCTTGATCCCGCGACCAGGCTCGCGCAGTCCGTCGCGCTCATCGACAAGCTGGACGCGTTCGTCGGCAAGATGGCAGCCTGAGCCATATTACGGGCGCGCTCGGCAAGCCGTGCTGTCTGCTGTTCAACGAGGTGGCCGACTGGCGCTACGAACGCGCGCCGGACTCCACGCCGTGGTATCCGGCCATGCACCCCGTTCGCGCGCCGCGGTTCGGCGGCTGGACGGAACTGGCGGCATGACGCGCGCCCTGCTCGCCTCCGGTTCCTGAGCCACGACACCCTCACGGCAGGCTCAGGCAAGCTGTGTCGCCAGCGTCTGCGGCAGCGGGCTGCGCCGCGTGAGCGCGCACGTCGGCAGATCATGGCGCGGCCCGCGCACATAATTTTCGAGCTGATCGATGGCAAACTGCTGCTCATCGATCAGATGCCGCACGAAATCGCCAATCGAGATCATGCCGACGAGCCGTCTACCATCGATCACCGGCAGATGCCGGATATGCTGATGCGTCATCAGCGCCATGCAATCCTCCGTCGTTGCACGGGAATTCGCGGACATCACCGGCGCGGTCATGATTTCGCAAACGGTGGTCGTCGCGGGGATCACGGCCGTCGCGATATGGTTTGCGCGCGTGATGATCGGCAGCGTCGGCGAACTTGGCCATCGATGCCTGCGACGCGCGTCGAATGATCTGATCCAGCTCGCCACGATCCAGCCAGACGCCCCGGCATGCCGGGCAGTAATTGATCTCGATGCCCTCGCGCACGGTCATCAACAACTCCGTCGCCAGGCAGACAGGGCATTTCATCTCACATCCTTTCATTTTTATTACAATGAAGCCATCGTATAGGAAGTAGAGAGGTCGAAAAATGCGAAATTTGAGCGCGTTGGTTCGGAAAAACCTTGGGTATTGAAGGAAGCTCGCGAGTCTGGGAGCGTCCCGGCGTCGCTCAGCGGCATGTTCGTTTCGCCGCGTGCGGGTAAAATGCCGCCGCCACGCTGCGCGTCCTCGCCGTCCGACTTGCGCATCATCTCAAAAGCTCGCAAACTTTCGGTACGACGCAGCCGCACCGCACACGAAAACGCAACAAAAGACGCACCCAAAGACCTCCCATGTCCGACAAATCCCCGACGAACGAAGAACGCGAAGGCTCCGACACACCCGACCTGCAATATTTGCTGCAAGGCGCTGAAGCGTTCAGCCGTTCGGTGTTTCCCGACAGCGAAGCACTGTTCAAGAGCCTCGCGCACCGGCAGACACCGCACACGCTGTTCATCACCTGCGCGGATTCGCGCGTGTCGCCGGAAATGATCACGCAGACGCGGCCGGGCGAGCTGTTCGTGTGCCGCAACATCGGCAATATCGTGCCGGCGTATGGCGAAATGCTGGGCGGCGTGTCAGCCGTGGTGGAATTCGCGGTGCTTGCGCTGAATGTGAAGCAGATCGTGATCTGCGGTCATTCGGATTGCAGCGCAATGAAAGGTCTCACATCGGGCGCGAGTCTCGCGGAAGAAATGCCGACCGTTCACGCGTGGCTGCGCAACGCCGAAGCGGCGCGCAGCGTTGTGATGGCGCGCAAGCTGGAAGAAGAGTGTATCGTGCAGGCGATGGTCGAAGAAAACATCCGCCTGCAACTGACGCATTTGCGCACGCATCCGGCCGTGGCCGGACGTCTGGCGCAAAAGCAACAATTGCAGGTGCAGGGCTGGGTATACGATATCGGTTACGGCCAGGTTTCCGTGTTCGATGAAAACGCCGGTGTGTTCGAATCGATTCCCGAAGCGCGCCTGCGCATGCAGCAGAAGTAAATCTTTACGCGGTCAGCCCGGCATCGCCCTGAGCCTGAGCCGGGCCAACCGCCGCGTGCTACTCTGTACGTCCTTCTTCGCGGCCAGCGCCTGCGCCATCTTCAGATGCTCCTGAATGGTTGGCAGCGCCTTCTGCGCCGCCTTCTTCAGGTCCGCGTTCTGGTGCTCCGCTTCCGTCTGGAACGCGGTGACGGCTTCCTGATGGCCCTGGATGCCAACCTTCTGGATATACGCTGTATCGAACTCCTTGCCCTTGAGCGCCTGCAGCGATTCGAGCACGGAGGGACCGGAGTTGTCCTTGGGCACCGTCACGCCCTTGGGCGCCGCCATCTTGAGCTGCATGGTGAGCTTGGTGTGATCGACCATCACGTCGTGATGCGCGAAGCTCTTCACGTCTTTGTCCTGCCAACGTTGCGTGGCAAGCTTTGCGGCATCGATCTCCGTCGATCCTGCCGACGAGGCCGCCTGGACGAAAGCCTTGTCGCCAGTCTTGTCGCCGGCGGCAGATCGTTGCCCATCGTCGTGCTGGCGGCCTGCGTCTGCGCGAGCGCGGCGACCCGCGCGAGCGTGAACAGCGTGGAAGCGAGAGTGGCGGCGAGCGTAGCATTGCGTTTTATGTTTCCTCGTTTCCTCCTTTGGCATCGATGCCAACCAAGACAGCAATGCCAATGCCGCGCCCGTCCGGAATTACACTTGCCTGAACGGCAAAATCGAGATGCGCTTGATAAACTTAAACTGAGCGCTTCTGAGACAGCGCGTTGTGCAACTGAAAACACCATTCCTGTCTACGATTATGAATGCGCGGATTGCGTCGCGTTCGAAGCGGTTCGCCGCATGTCCGAACGCGACGAACCAGCGGCCCGTCCGCAATGCGGCGAAACCGCTTCGAAGGCGTTACGATCGGCGCGCCGTCGTTCGGCAAATCTTCCTCGTCTTCCTCTGAGGCGGCTTCCGAAGGCGCGGGAAATTACGACATGACGCATCGCGGTGGTTGCATGTGCTGCCGCTGACACGCCTTCTCCTGATTCGCCGCTCTGGCATGCCCATTGCAAGCCACGATGACTCTCTCCGCGACGTACTATGCTTAAGACAGCGCTCGCAGGGAGCGAAGTCGCGCAGAGCGTGTTCCGAACAAAAAACAGGAGGTGATAAGGATGACGATAGAGTTTAGCGGTCGGCGTCATGTTGTGGCAGCGGCGCGCGTCGCATTCGAGGCCAGAGTGAATGGCCAGGAAATCTGGTGCAGCGTTTCACTCGATGCGCTCAACGATCATTTCGGCAACACCGGCACGTCATCGCACGACCTGTTGAGCGCGTTCGAAGGCGGACGCGTGCAGATCGAAGAAGCCGCTCGACGGCAACTTGAGCGCAACCACGGTCAGTCGGTTGAACTCGAAACTAACGATTTCAAGTGATGCCGGCGGGGCGGCCGAGCCGCCCTTGCCGCGCACGGGCAAACTTCACCGCATGTAGTAACGCCGGAGTAAATCGAAGATGCGCCGGACCGGGTACGGCGTTCGAACGAAGTCGTCATAGCCCGCTTCGCGCAGTGCTTCTCGCGGATCGCTCAGTTGATCGGCGGCGAACGCGATCAGCATCTGCGCTTCCAGCCACGCCAGCTTTTGCGCCTGATCCCGCAGCGCGTGCCAGGGCGTGATCGTGCAGCGTATCCGCGCAGCCCATCCGCATGTCCACGAACAGCATTTGCGGCTGCTCCTCCAGCGCGAATCGCAGCGCGCCCTGCACGCTGCAGACCTGAACGGCTTTGAAGCCGCGCATCGCCAGCAAGAGCGCAAACGAATCGCCGACGCTCGATTCCGCATGCGCAATCAGCACGCGGCGCGGCATCGAACGCCGTGCGTTCGTTCCAGATTTCGCAGCCTTCGGTGCGTGTGTCGTATGGTGGTTCATCCATTTTTGTTCGATGCGGCGATGAGCGCCGCATCGATACCCTCACTCTGAGCAAGGACAAGACCCGCATGCGGCGGGCATCTTTGCCGCTCAGCGCGAAACCAACAGCCGATCAGCAACCCGCCGACCGCCGCGAGCGCGATCGACTTCCACGGATTGCCGTGGACGTAATCGTCGGTGCCGTCGCTGACGCGGCGATAGCGCGTCAACATGGTATCCTGTGCCTCCGACAACGCCCGCCGCGTGGCCCGCCGCGTGCGCCGCACCGCCTTCCTGGCGCGCAATCCGGACGGTACGCGCTGCCCTGCCCTTCGGACGTCGCCGCGCCGGCTGCGCGAGCACCGCCGGACTGTCGCCGCCTTCGAGCACGCTGCCATGCACGTGAGTGATATGGCGCAATCATCGCCGGCCGGTACGCCGCGTCCGGGAACAGCGGCGTGGCGTGCGCGCTCTGCTGCTCCATGTCGAGCGCGAGCGTGGCGTACATCGCGTCGTTTGCGGGTTTCCGGGCGAGCGGCGGCGTGTCCATCGGCATCAACGATGCTGCCTGGTTGCCATTTGCATTCTCCATGGCTGATCTCCGTGTCATCGAGCACTGCACTGCAAAGCTTATGTCGACAAAGTCGCATCGATCGGACCTGCTCGCAAGCGGGCCGAACGAATATGAATAAATGTACGATGTGCATAGGCAAAACGCGCGACACATCGTACATTTATTCATATATCCGTGAGAATTGCTCGTTTGTAGCGATGCAAGCCGGATTGCCCGCACGAAGCCATACAAGAGCAGAAGCGCCTGCAACATTCGCTTCACGCCGCGCTGAAACATCGCGCCCGCGCGCTTCTACGATGGCTTTGCGACTCACTCTCTTGCGAAGCCCGTCTCATCAATCTCGCTCAGCTGATTCTGCTTGCCGCGCTGCGGGGCGGCTCGTTCCTGTTCATCCGCGTCGGCGTGGCGGAACTGGGCATGGCGCCGCTGATGGCGCTGCGCGTGGGCATCGGCGCGGCGTTTCTGCTGATCGTGCTCGTGTTGCGCGGTGCATCGAGCCATGCTTTTTCGACGATGCGCTAGGGCGCCTGGCCACTGTTCGTCGTCGGCATACTCAACTCGGCCGTGCCGTTCTGCCTGTTCGCTTATGCCGAATACACGCTGTCGGCGGACGTAACGTCCGTCATCAATGCGACGGCGCCGCTCTGAGGGCGCGCTCGTCGCCTATCTCTGGCTCAACGACCGGTTGAGCCGCCTGCGTGTCGCGGGACTGGCGATCGGCTTCGCGGGCGTGCTCGCGCTCGTGTGAGATCAGATGTTCGTCCACGATGCGAGCGCGCCCGCCGTTTCATCGGCTGCGACCGCGCTAGCTGCATCGGCGAGTTATGGCGTAGCGGCGAGCTATACGAAGCGGCATCTGACCGGCGTCGAATCGCTGACCGTCGCCGCCGGCACGATGAGCGCGGCGACGCTCGCCTTACTGCCGTTTGCGATCTTCTGGTGGCCAGCGCAGACGGTGTCGATGACGCGTGGGGTCGGCGCTCGGGCTCGGAATCGCGTGTACGGGCGTCGCATATATGGTGTTTTTCCATCTGATCGCAGTGGCTGGACCGGCGCGGGCGCCCACCGTGACCTTCGTCATTCCGATTTTCGGGATTCTGTGGGGCGCGCTGTTTCTGGCCGAACGCGTTCTGGTCGCGCGGGCGTATGTGCCGCCGCAGGAGATCGCCAATGGCGTCGTACGCATCGCGGTGAGCGAGGGGTGTTATGGGCGAATTCGGCATCGACAACCAGTCGCGGACGCGCAATGCCGTCGTCGGACATTTCCTCGCGCCGCTGAAGACCGGCGATGTCATCGACGAACACGCGCTCACGCGCGCCACGCTGCTCGCACAGAATACCAGCGGCACGAGCGGCGCAAGCGCGACGATCTCGCCCGGCGCGGTTCCCGGTCCCTCCGATATGACGCTGAATCTGCCCAAGGCGCGGCCCATCTCGGGCAGCACATCCAGTTCGATAACTTAGGGCAGACGAGCACGGGCACGGCGCGCGGCATCGGCGCGTTGCAATGGAACAATCCGCTGGGCTTGGGCCGATCAGTTCGCGGCTCGGCTGCTCGGCTCGGTGACGGGACAGACGTATGGCAACGTGGGTTATACGGTGCCGCTTGGCGGCAGCGCGCTTGCGTGGAGCATCGCCTACACGAGCTCGACGTATTCCGTCGGCGGCCAGTTCGACGATCTCGACGCCAACGGCAACACGAACGTCTAGTACACGTTCTCTTCAGTTATCCGATGCTTCGCTCGCCATCGGCGAATGTGTATGCGATGCTCGGCATCGGTCACAAATTGCTGTCGGATCATCTCGGCGCCTTCGATTCCGTCAATGACAAAAACAGCGACGTCGCCCGTCTTGCGCTGTCCGGCAATCTCACGCTGGAAAAAAGCATCAGCACGTTCGATGCGAGCGTGCAGCAAGGCAATCTGCGCTTTAAATCGCCGGGCCAGGCGCAAATTGCGTCGCAGATCGCGGGTTCGTTCACGAAGTTCGTTTTCACGATTACGCACACGCACGTCGTTGCCGAAGCGACGCAGCTTTATCTTTCGCTCAACGGGCAAGTGACATCGCGCAATCTGGACTCGTCGGAGCAACTGTCGCTCGGCGGGCCGTATGCGGTGCGCGCCTACGCCACCGATGAAGTGCCCGTCAACGAAGGGTATGTGGCGACCGTCGAATTGCGTCGGACGCTGAAGCAGTCGCTCGTGCCGGTGCTCGTCACGCTCACCGGTTTCATCGATACCACCGATGGCAGGATAACCGCGCATCCGGTTGCTCCCGGCACGAACCATGTGCGGCACGTCGGGCGCGGGCATCAGCGTGAATTTGGCGGGACCGCATGACTTTCTGCTGGCGGTTTCGTGCGGTACACGCTGGGTTATGTGCCGCCGGCGCTCGGCATCGGACACGCGAACCGCTTGTGGTCGCGCTCACCAAGTCCTTCTGAGGCCGTCATGACGCGCTCCCTTCTGGCCTTCCTCCTGACGATCAGCTCTCGCGGCACACGCCGGACCTGTCGCCACGATCAAGGCGCTGATTGGCAACGTGGCGATCCAGTCGGCGAGCGGCGTGCAGCGCTTCGCGGCGGTGGGCGGCGGCATCCACAGCGGCGATACGGTGCAGACCGCGACGGCTTCCGAGATCGTGATGATCTTCACGGACCAACAGCGCGTGTATCTCAAACCAGGCTCGGTATTCCGCGTCGATGACTTCGAATACGCGTCCGATAAGCTGAAGGAAGGGCGCAGCTTTCTGTCGCTCGTCAAGGGCGGATTGCGTGCGGTGGATGGCATCGTCGGGAAGGAAGCGCCGACGGCGAACTATCGCGTGAAGACGCCGACATTGACCATCGGCGCGGCCCGGAGTATTCCGTCACCGACTACGAGAACGTCGAACGCAATGCAAGCGGCGCTTGCAAGGGCGATCAGATCGTCGTGTACGACGGGCAGATCGTCATTACCAATACCGTGGACCGGCGCATCGTGCGCGCGGGCGAAGGCGCTGTTCGAGCGCGAACATATCGCGGTGCTCGGCTTCGACATGGTGTTCACCCAAGCCGATCCGAGTTACGGCGGCAACCTGCCCGTGCTGCAAAACGCCGCGGGCCGCGCAGGCTTCTTCAATCCCGTGATCGATGCCGATGGCTCCGTGTGCCATGTGCCGCTCATCACCGAATACGGCGGCCAAGTGTATGGCACGTTGTTGCTGCAAGTCGTGCGGGCTTTGTATGACGATGCATCCGTCAGGCCCGTTTTTGATGACTAGCACGCGCATTTATCGGGCATCGCACTGCATACGCCTCGTGGCATGCGCCTGATTCACGTCGATGAAAACGGTGCCGCGCTCGTGCCGTATCGCGGCGCGAGCGGCAGCTTTCCGTATGTTTCGATTGCAGACATGCTCGCCGGACGCATCGGAAAGCATGTGCTGGCGGGCAAGATTGCGCTGATCGGCACAATTGCGCCTGGTCTGATAGATCAGCGCACGACGCCCGTCGGCGAAGTGTATCCGGGCGTCGAGGTCAACGCGAATCTGATCGGCGGCACGCTCGACCAGTCGATCCGCTACGCACCGCCTTTCGCGCCGCTACTGGTTGCACTCGTATTGGCGCTGACCGGGCGGATTCAACCAGTCGTCGCAACACCGGCTTGTTGAACAGATTTTAGGTATTCGTCCAGGGCTTCCCCGCAGGCGTCTTCCATCCAAGAGTTTTCCGCGGCCTTGAGTTCAACGTATTAGCAACGGCTTGGATTTCCCGAACGCTCCACCGGGACAGGTCTGTACCTTTTGGACAGTATTGTCGTAGAAGGCT
>LELG01000121.1 GCA_001045575.1 Candidatus Burkholderia pumila | reverse complement strand
AAAGGGCCTCGCGCGGGGCGATCATGAACGAATTGCGATGCGATTCGCGTTTCATTACCCATGGCAAACCCGTTTTGCCGGTGAGCGTCTGGCGGGCCTGTACGGCAGGCACCCAGGTCGTGTGCCACGCTGGGATTTGGCGCGGCTTGAAGCGCGAGTGCTCGACTACACGCTGCGGCGCAAGCCCGCCGACGGCTCGACGCACTGGAGCAGCCGCAAGTTGGCCACGCAGCTGGGCGTGCCCTTCATGACGGTGCAACGTATCTGGCGCAAGCACAACATTCGGCCGCATCGTCTCGATACCCATATGGTGTCCAACGATCTCGACTTTGAGGCCAAAGCGGCCGATGTGATCGGCCCTGTACCTGAGAACCCACCATTGCATGCGGCGGTGTTCTGCGTGGACGAGAAACGGCCATTCAGGCGCTTGATCGCAAAGACCGGATGTTGCCGCTCTGGCCCGAGCGCACCGAAGTCATGGCTTCGAATACAAACGAAACGGCACCTTGAAGCTTATTTGCCGCCTTGAATGTCGCCACCGGCGAAGTGCTGGGCAAGACTGCTCCACGCCATACCAGTGTCCAGTTCGTCGCGTTTCTCACCGAGGTGGTATCGGCGCAGCCCGCCGGAAAGGAGATTCACGTGATCTGCGATAACGGCCCGCATCCAGCGCGACGTCATCACGCGCGGCGCATTCTTCACCAGCACCCGAGACCTCGACAAAAAGCTCATGCGTTATATCCGCCAATACAACAAGCAGGCATCGATGTGAAGAATCGGAGTCCACGGATGGCGATCAAAATCTGGTTGGTCGGATGCAGCATGGCGATCTCGCTTGCGACGTCGTTGTTCGCGTCCGCGCGTTCGCCGAACCGATCGGCGAGTGCGCAATGCCGAAGGTCTGCAAGTGCCGGTTTTCGGACAGCTTCCGCAAATTCTCGATTCGCTCGATCAAACACTTCCGCTTGCCGCCAATGGTCTAAACGAGTCGGTGATCGAAGTGCCAGAAGGTGACATCGCGCTCGAAACGACGGTCTTCAAACCGGACGGTAAAAGCCCGTTCCCGATGATCGTCTTCAATCACGGCAAGCTCCCCGGCAACGCCCATAACCAGCCGCGTAACCGCCCAGTCGCGCTGGCGCGGGAGTTCGTGCGACATGGCTATGTAGTCGTGGTGCCGAACCGCCGCAGCTTCGCAAACTCGGGCGACCAGTACGCCGGGCACGGCTGCGATGTTGAAGCCAACGGCTTCGCGCAAGCGCAGGACGTCGCCACGCCCGTTGCGTACATGAACGAGCAATCGTTGTGGACAAGACGCATATCGTCGTCGCGGGCACGTCGCACGGCGGCCTGACGACCATCGCTTATGGCGCGCGCGATGCCGTCTCCGCGACGCACAGGTGAACGCGCCGCAATTCCCTGCCAAAAAGCGAAGACCGCGCGTTTTAGGGATAATTGACCTACGCAGTCCTATCACAACAGCAGTGCAGGCGTTTGTTTCGCGCGCCTACGTCGAAATATCCGGTTCGCGCATGAAGCGAACGCTGGAGCCATTTTGAACACAGAAGCCAATCAAGACTGGGTCGCGCGCTCGCTAGCCTCCATGTGGCATCCTTACACCCAGATGAAACACCACGAGCGCGTGCCGCTCGTTCCCATCGCGCGCGGGAAAGGCGCATGGCTCTACGATCCGCAAGGCCATCGCTTTCTCGATGCGATCAGTTCCTGGTGGGTCAACCTGTTCGGTCACGCGAACGACGACATCAACCGCGCGTTGAAAGATCAGCTCGACACGCTCGAACACGCGATGCTCGCGGGCTGCACACACGCGCCCGCCGTCGAGCTTGCCGAACGTCTTTTGGCACTGACGCAACACACGCTGGGCCATGCGTTCTTCGCGTCGGACGGCGCATCGGCGGTAGAAATTGCGCTGAAGATGAGCTTTCACTTCTGGCGCAACAACGGCCGAAGCGAGAAGCGCGAGTTCGCGTGCCTGACGAACAGCTATCACGGCGAAACCATCGGCGCGCTCGGCGTGACGGACGTCGCCATCTTTAAGGACGCGTACGATCCGCTGATTCGTCACGCGCATGCGGTCGCGTCGCCGGCTGCGATTGGCGTCGATGAAGCCATCGTTGCGATGCGCTCGCTCTTCGAAGCACGCGCATCGCAACTGGCAGCGGTGATCGTCGAGCCGCTCGTGCAATGCGCCGCCGGCATGGCGATGTACGACGCGTCGTACCTCACGCGCCTGCGCGCGTTGTGCGACGAATTCGGCGTGCATCTGATCATGGATGAAATCGCGGTCGGCTGTGGCCGCACGGGGCCGTTCTTTGCGTGCGAGCAGGCCTCGATCTGGCCGGACTTCATTTGTTTGTCGAAGGGCATCAGCGGTGGCTATCTGCCGTTGTCAATCGTGCTAACGCGCGA
The DNA here is from genome assembly GCA_001045575.1 of Candidatus Burkholderia pumila. Classification (GTDB taxonomy): domain Bacteria; phylum Pseudomonadota; class Gammaproteobacteria; order Burkholderiales; family Burkholderiaceae; genus Caballeronia; species Caballeronia pumila. The sequence goes on along the minus strand of LELG01000121.1, from coordinate 7,259 downwards.
TGAAATTTACGCCGCTTTCTACGATGACGACGTGACACGCGGCTTCCTGCATTCGCATTCGTACACGGGCAACCCGCTTGCATGCCGCGCCGCGTTGGCGACGCTCGATCTGTTCAATAGCGCGAACGTGCTTGAAGAAAATCGGCGGAAGTCTTCACTGCTGCAGGAAGCGTTGCGAACTCTGTTCGGCCAGCACGAACGCGTGAAGAACCTGCGCAACCAAGGCACCATCTTCGCCTTCGACGTCGACATCGACGACAAGACGTTCTCGCGCCGCTTCTTCGCAAACGCGTTGCAGCGTGAACTGCTGATGCGCCCCATCGGCACGACGGTTTATATGATGCCGCCGTACATCCTCACCGATGACGAACTCGCGCTGCTCGCGCAACGCACGCGCGAAACGCTCGATGCAACACTTGCGTCCGGGCCGGAGACCGCATGAGCTCGAAAGCTCTTTATGAAGCGCTGAAACAAGGCCTCGAAGACATCGACGCCCGCGGCCTGCGCCGCCGCCGTAAGACCATCGACGGCGCGTGCTCAGCGCACATGACGGTGGATGGACGCAAGATCATCGGCTTCTCCAGCAATGATTATCTCGGCCTTGCCGCGCACGATGCGATCCGCGCCGCGCTCGCGGAAGGCGCGTCGCTATTCGGCGCGGGCAGCGGCGGTTCGCATCTGCTCGGCGGACATTCGCGCGCGCATGCGCAACTCGAAGACGATCTCGCGGCGTTCGCGGGCGGTTTCATCGATAATCCTCGCGCCCTGTATTTCAGCACCGGCTACATGGCGAATCTCGCCGTGCTGACCGCGCTGGCCGGACGCGGTACGCTCGTGTTTTCGGATGCGCTGAATCATGCGTCGCTGATCGATGGCGTTCGCCTTTCGCGCGCCAAAACGCAGATTTACCCGCACGCCGACATGAACGCGCTCGACGCCATGCTCGACGCCTCGCGCGATGAAACCGCGACGAAGCTCATCGTCACGGACACGGTGTTCAGCATGGACGGCGACATTGCGCCGCTCGCGCGTCTCGTGGAACTCGTGGAAAAGTACGGCGCATGGCTCGTCGTCGACGATGCGCACGGCTTCGGCGTGCTTGGCCCGCAAGGACGCGGTGCGCTGGTGCACCATGCGCTGCGCTCGCCGCATCTCGTCTATGTCGGCACACTCGGCAAGGCGGCGGGCGTGTCGGGTGCGTTCGTGTGCGCGCATGCGGACGTGGTCGAATGGCTGATCCAGCGCGCGCGTCCGTATATCTTCACGACGGCTTCGGCACCTGCCGTAACGCATGCGGTGTCGGCAAGTCTGAAGATCATCGAGAGCGATGAAGGCGATGCGCGGCGTGCGCATCTCGCATCGCTGATCGAAACGATGCGCGCCATGCTCAAGCGCACGCGCTGGATGCCCGTCGATTCGATGACGGCGGTGCAGCCGCTCATCATCGGTGGCAATGAAGAGGCGCTGGAGATTGCCGCCGCGCTCGACAAGCACGGACTCTGGGTGCCCGCGATCCGTCCGCCGACGGTGCCTGCGGGCACATCGCGGCTGCGCGTGTCACTGTCCGCCGCGCATTCCGAGGATGATCTCGCGCGCTTCGATCATGCATTGAATACGCTATGACCGCTTTATCCTTATTCGTCGCCGGCACGGATACTGAAATCGGCAAGACCTTCGTATCATCTGCGCTGCTGCATGGCTTCGCGCGCGCCGGCCTGCGCGCCGCCGCGATGAAACCAATCGCCTCGGGCGCATCCGAGCGCAATGACATCCTGCATAATGACGACGCCGATCAACTCGACGCCGCCGCCAACGTCGCGCTGCCGAACGAGATCCGCACGCCGTTCATGATGCACGAGCCGATTGCGCCGCATATCGCTGCGCAGCAGGAAGGCATTACGTTGGACATCGGGCGGATTGTTGAAGCGCATCAGTATGCGGTGAAGCAAGCGGATATCGTCGTCGTGGAAGGCGTCGGCGGCTTCCGCGTTCCGCTCGACGACAAACACGACACCGCCGATCTCGCCATCGCGCTAGGCTTTCCCGTCGTGCTGGTCGTCGGCATGCGGCTCGGCTGCATCAGCCACGCGCTGCTAACCGCCGAAGCCATCAAAACGCGCGGACTGAAGCTCGCGGGCTGGGCGGCGAACTGCATCGATCCGAATATGCTGTATCCCGAAGAGAACATTGCCACGCTTACGCAACGTCTCGGCGCGCCGCTCATCGGCGTGATTCCTCATTTCGCTCCGCCCGATGCCGCACGCGCCGCCGCGCATCTCGACATCGCGCAACTGCTTGCTCAAATTCAATAAAGGATTCTAACCATGACCACGACCCAAAACCGCTGGCGCGTCGCCGATGTCGTCTCCCTCTACGAACTGCCGTTCAACGACCTGCTCTATCGCGCGCAAACGGTGCATCGTGAACATTTCGATCCGAACGCCGTGCAGCTTTCCACGCTGCTGTCGATCAAGACGGGCGGCTGCGGGGAAGACTGCGCGTATTGCCCGCAGTCCGTGCATCACGAGACCGGCCTGAAAGCCGAAACACTGGTGGAAGTCGATGTCGTGCTCAAAGCCGCCGAAGTCGCCAAGGCGAACGGCGCGACGCGTTTCTGCATGGGCGCGGCGTGGCGCAATCCGAAGGACCGCCATCTGGAGCCGATCAAGGACATGATTCGCGGCGTGAAGGCGATGGGCCTCGAAACCTGCGTGACGCTCGGCATGCTGGAATCGCATCAGGCGCAAGGCCTGCGCGAAGCGGGCCTCGATTACTACAACCACAATCTGGATACGTCGCCGCAGTTCTACGGCCAGATCATTTCGACGCGGACGTATCAGGATCGCCTCGACACGCTGGAGCATGTGCGCGATGCGGGCATCAACGTGTGCTGCGGCGGGATTGTCGGCATGGGAGAATCGCGCCGTGAGCGTGCGGGGCTGATCTCGCAGTTGGCGAACATGGAGCCGTATCCGGAATCGGTGCCGATCAACAATCTCGTGCAGGTGTCGGGCACGCCGCTGACGGGCACGGAAGCGCTGGACCCGTTTGAGTTCGTACGCACGATCGCGATCGCGCGCATCACAATGCCGAAAGCGATGGTCCGTCTCTCCGCAGGCCGCGAGCAGATGGACGAAGCGTTGCAGGCGCTGTGCTTCGCGGCGGGCGCGAATTCCATCTTCTACGGCGATCAGTTGCTGACCACGAGCAATCCGCAGGCGGAAGCGGACCGCAAGCTAATCGAGCGGTTGGGAATACGGGCGGAAGCGGCGCAGAATGTGGGCGTGCCGCAGGAAGAGCATACGTGTGGCGAGGTTTCGGTGCACGCGCATTAAGCGCTGAAGAGAAGGCTCGCGCGCCCGCGTGAGCCTTCGCGCGCTGCGATGCGCAGGTAGAATGGTGCGACACTCATCCGACCGAGCGCCATGAAGATTATCTTCTACGAACAAAACACGGATACATCCGCCTGGCTCACCGGCCTCCAGCGCGAACTCCCCGAAGCTCAAATCCGCGTCTGGCAACCCGGCGACACGGTTCCCGCCGACTACGCCATCGTCTGGCGCGCGCCGCGCGAACTCTTTTGCCAACCGTCCTGACCTGAAAGCGGTCTTCAATCTCGGCGCGGGCGTGGACGCCATTCTCGACGTCGAACGCAGGGAACCCGGCACGCTGCCGCCCAACGCGCTGCTCGTGCGCCTGGAAGACACCGGCATGGCGCAGCAGATGATCGAAGTACTGCGTGCTCCGCTACATGCGCCGGTTCGATCAATACGAAGCGCAAGCTGGTTGAGAGCGCATTCCGCAACATGCGCGGGCTGGCTTCACTGTTGGCGTGCTTGGATTGGGCGTACTCGGCAGCGAAGTAGCGAAAGGACTAACGAAGCTTGGCGTCCCGGTGCGCGGCTGGCTACAGCCGCACACCGAAATCGATCGAAGACATCGACGTCTATGCGGGCGAAGAGCAATTCGACAGCTTTCTGGACAACGTAAAGCTGCTCATCAACCTGCTGCCGCACACACCGAACACCGAAGGCATTCTCAACGCGCGCATCTCGTCGATGACGACCTTTTCGCCGCACTGGACAGCGGCCAGATTGCTGCCGCGCCGCTCGATGTCTTCAGGAAAGAACCGCTCGCGCAAACGTATCCATACTGAAAGCATCCGCGCGTGAGCATCACGCCACATATTTCCACCGAGACGTTGCGCGACGAAAGCATCGTGCAGATTGCCTCGAAGATCAAAGCGCTTGCGCGCGGCGAACCGATCAGCGGTATCGTGGACTTGAAACGCGGCTACTGAAAACTGGCCTAAAGGAGGCAAACCTATGTTTCCCGCGAAAGTGAAAATCGTCGAAGTCGGGCCGTGCGACGGTCTGCAGAACGAAAAGCAGTTCGTGCCCACCGAAATCAAGATTGAACTCGTCGAACGTCTGGCGAGCGAGGCGTTCTCGCAGAAGAACATCAATTGCAGCATCGCAGCGCTTCGAGCCGGTGGCGAAGCGCTGCGAAGGACGCCAGCTTGCGGCTGCGCGGCAGCATTTCCTGCGAGCTCGGGCCCGCGTATCAGGGCGAAGTGAGCATCGAATCCGTGGTCGATGCGAACGCATGAAGGCGCTCGGCTGCGATGAAATCGATATCGCCGATACCATCGGCGTCGGCACGCGCGAAGTGATGGCGGCGGCATCGAAAGTATTTGCGTGCGAGCGTTTGTCAGGCCACTTCCACGACACGTACGGACAGGCAATCGGCAATATATGCGGCGTTGCTCGAAGGCATCGAGATCTATCACGTGTCGGTCGCGAGCTTCAGCGGTTGTCCGTATGCGAAAGGCGCGACGGGCAATGTAGCGACGAAAGACGTCGTGTATCTGCTGAACGGCTTAGGCATCGAGACGGGCGTCGATCTGGATCAGCTCGTCTAGATCGGCGATTTCATTTCGAACGCAATCGGCAAGCCGAGTTCGTCGCGCGCAGGCAAGGCCATTCTCACGAAGAAACGCGACGGCATCGCCGCTTGCGCCTGAATAAGGAAAACAACGCATGAGCATCGACCAATTGCCCGACTCCGCACGCCGCGTCGCGTTGCTGCTGAAGGAGCGCGGCCATCCGCACGATGTCGTGATGCTGTCCGAAACCGGCAAGACGTCGGCGGAAGCGGCAGCGGGACTCGGCTGTTCGATCGCGCAGATCGCGAAGTCCATTCTGTTTCGACGCCGCGAAGACAATGCGCCTGTGCTCGTCATTGCGAGCGGCGCGAATCGTGTCGATGAAGCGAAGGTCGCCGTGCACACGGGCGCGCTCGCACGCGCCGACGCTAAATTCGTCCGCGAGAAAACCGGCTACGCGATCGGCGGCGTGTGTCCCATCGGTCATGCCGTACAGCCGATCATGCTGATCGATGAAGATTTGCTCGCACTGGACAGCTTGTGGACCGCTGCCGGGCATCCGCACGCCGTTTTCAATCTCTCGCCGCAGGAGTTGATCGAACTGACCGGCGCGCCTGTCGTCGATGTCGCGTTGCGCGAAACGGCTGCGTCATGACGGACGTCGCATCGCCGTGCGTCGACGTGTGCCGCATGAACGCGCAAACCGGTTTCTGCGACGGCTGTTTTCGCACGCTCGACGAAATCGCGTCGTGGTCCAGCCTGAGCGATGACGACAAGCGCGCTGTGCTGGAACGCGTCGAAAGCCGCAGACAAGGCGCGCGCGTCGTCGTGCTCGGCGAATCGATCGAAGCGCCGCTCGCACTGCCGTCCGATTCCATTAGGCATTTCGCCACACTCGTCGGCGACACGAACCCGCTGCACCACGACGATGCCTACGCGCGCGCCAGCTGCTTCGCATCCGGCACGCAGCCGACCGCGCATTTCTCGCAGCACGCGCAGCTGCTTGGCCTTGAATTCGGCATCAAGCTCATGCGCACCGTCAAAGATTCGGCATCAAGCTCATGCGCACCGTCAAAGTCGATGACGTGCTGACCATGCGCTGGCGTGTCATCGAAGCAAAGTGGAAAGCGAGCCTCGGCGGCGATCTCGTCAAGCTCGAAGGCGGCGCGAGCAATCAGCTCGGCGAAACAGTGATGAAAGTGACGGCAACTATCGTCGTGATGCCTTTATGAAAACGCTTCCCGCCACGATGACCGTTTTCGAGCGCGGCTGGCTTCTCGTCGAACAACGTGCTGTTCGCGGACGATGAAAGCGGCGCGACGCTCATTGACACGGATTATGTTTCGCACGCGTCGCAAACGTTCGCGCTCGTTCAGCAAAAGCTCGGCCCGCGCAAGCTCGATACGATCATCAACACGCATCTGCATTTGGACCATTGCGGCGGCAATGCGCTGCTTTAGCGCACGTACGGCTGGCTGCTCGACGCTGATTCCATCGAGCAAAGCCGAAGCCGTGCGCGAATGGGACGAAGACGCGCTGACGTTCCACGCCACCGGCCAGCGCTGCGACCGATTCACGTTCACGGGCACGCTCGAACATGGCGCGGTGCTGAGGCTTGGCAGAATCGAATGGAACGTGCTCGGCGCGCCGGGTCATGATCCGCATTCGCTGATGCTGCATTCGCCCGAAACCCGCGTGCTCATCAGCGCCGATGCATTGTGGGAAAACGGCTTCGGCGTGATCTTCCCGAACTGGAAGGCGAAAGCGGTTTCGCGGAAGGACGCGCGGTGCTGGATCTAATCTCGCAGCTCGATGTGGATGTCGTGATTCCCCGCCACGGCGCGCCGTTCACGGACGTGGCGCGTGCGCTGGATATCGCGTCCGCGGCTCGATTATTTGCGGGTCGATCCGGCGCGCAAGGCGAAGAACGCGCTGAAGGTGCTGATCGTGTTCAAGCTGCTCGACGTGCGCGCGATGACATTCGCTGAACTCATCGACATGACGCACACTTGCCCGCGCCATGCGCGCCGCTGCCAACATGCTCGAAGCGCCTACGCCTGAAAATCGCCGTGCATTGCTTGAGAAACTGGTTGAAGAACTCAGCGCAGCGGCGCGGTGAAAGTTGACGGCGACACCATCTCGCCTATCTGAACGCAATCGGTATAGGGGCGGGCCTCACGGCCCGCCCCTCCCACACAACCGCGCATAAGGGGCCGTACACGGCGGTTCGGATCGGTGATCGGTTGCCCCGGCTATCGACGCAACGATGGAAGGCCAAGGGAGCCGAGATAGCGATTGGTGAGTGCGCGTTGCAGAGCGGAACTGTTGCCCAGGCGCCATGCATCGTGCGGGGAGCCGACTGTCTGGGCGGCCT
>LELG01000120.1 GCA_001045575.1 Candidatus Burkholderia pumila | reverse complement strand
GCCGACCCGCAAAGTCCATGGCAGCGTGGCACGAATGAAAAACACCAATAGCCTTCTACGACAATACTGTCTAAAAGGTACAGACCTGTCCCGGTGGAGCGTTCGGGAAATCCAAGCCGTTGCTAATGCACTGAATTCCAGGCCCCGGAAAACGCTTGATTGGAAGACGCCTGCGGAAGCCCTGGACGAATACCTAAAATCTGTTCAACAAGCCGGTGTTGCGACGACCGGTTGAATTCGCCCAGTACCAGATGTCGGCCTACCGACGGCTGCTGAGCCAGAACGCTCTAACGCAGAGCATGTCGCGTAAGGGCAATTGCCTTGACAACGCCGCAATGGAGAGCTTCTTCGGTACGTTAAAATCTGAGTGCTTCCGGCTACACCGCTTCTACAGCATCGAACAGTGCAAGCGGAGCTGAACCGCTACATCCACTACTACAATCACGATCGCATCAAGCTGAAACTGAAAGGGCTGGGTCCTGTGCAGTACAGCACTCAGCCATTGACCGCGTAGTCTTTAACTGTCCAACTTCGTGGGGTCAGTTCAATACCGGCCTTTTTGTTTTTTTCCGGCCTCAAGTTTCCGCTTGCCTTGCCGATGAGCTCTTGAGATAAGCCAGACGGCATAACGGCGAGGCCGCTTTCTCCACCCGCTTTCGTACCACTCGCTTGAGCACAACCACACACTCCTCTGAAACCGAAGCCGCGCAGCCGCTGCAATGCGGCCGTTTCACGCTGGGCTTCGGACGCCCGCTGGTCATGGGCATTCTCAATGTCACGCCGGACTCATTCTCGGATGGCGGGCGTTTCCTTTCCTGCGATGCTGCGCTGATGCGCGCCGAACGCATGCTAGCCGATGGCGCGGACATCATCGATATTGGCGGGGAATCGACACGTCCGGGCGCGCCGCCCGTGCCGCTCGACGAAGAGCTGGAGCGCGTGGTGCCGATCGTCGAAGCGCTGCACGCCATGAATGTGCCGATTTCTGTCGATACCTACAAGCCCGCTGTCATGCGTGCCGCGCTGAATGCGGGCGCGGACCTCATCAACGATATCTGGGGATTGCGTCAGGAAGGCGCGCTCGACGCCGTGAAGGACAGCAACTGCGGCCTGTGCGTGATGCATATGCTAGGCGAACCGCGCACGATGCAGGTTCACGAGCCGGTCTACGAGGACGTTGTATCCGACATTCGCGCGTTCTTCGAGGAACGCCTGAGCGCGATAAAAGCCGCCGGAATCGCGGACGAGCGCGTGAGTCTCGATCCGGGCTACGGCTTCGGTAAGACAGTAGCTCATAATTACGCGCTGCTCGCCAATCTCACTGCGACGCTGTCAGTCGGCACGCGTTACGCGCTGCTGGCAGGCATGTCGCGCAAATCGATGCTCGGCACCGTCACGGGCCGCGGCGCGGGCGAGCGGCTCGCGGCAAGTATTGCGGTGGCGGTATGCGCGGCGGAGCGGGGCGCGGCGATCATCCGTGCTCACGATGTCGCCGAAACGGTCGATGCGCTGAAAGTCTGGCGCGCGACGCGCGACGCGGCGAAGTGAGATAAGCAACGAACATGGAAATCCGCGAAGCGCGGGCGGGGCCAACACTCAACAACACGAACGTGGACTCGGAACAGCGCCGTCGGTCCGCGAGGAGGGTCAGCAGCAATGGCACGTCGATTTTTTGGTACGGATGGTATTCGCGGCCGCGTCGGGGAAGTGCCGATCACGCCGGATTTTGTTCTGAAGCTGGGTTATGCCGCGGGCAAGGTGCTCGCGGGCGCAGGGAAGTCGAACCAGAAGGGCAGCCGCTCGACGGTGTTGATCGGCAAGGACACGCGCGTGTCCGGCTACATGCTGGAAGCCGCGCTAGAATCCGGCTTCTCGGCAGCGGGCGTCGACGTGATGCTCGCCGGCCCGATGCCCACACCCGGCGTCGCGTATCTGACGCGCGCGCTGCGCTTATCGGCGGGCCTGGTGATCAGCGCATCTCACAATCCGTACGATAACAACGGCGCCAAGTTCTTCTCCGCCGATGGCAACAAGCTGTCCGACGAAGTCGAACTGCAAATCGAAGCGCAGCTCGAACAGCCGATGGCCTGCGCGCCGTCCGAGCGGCTCGGCAAGGCGCGCCGCCTGGACGATGCAGGCGGCCGCTACATCGAATTCTGCAAGAGTACGTTCCCGGCGAGCTTCGACCTGCGCGGCATGCGCATCGTGCTGGATTGCGCGCATGGCGCGGCGTACGACGTCGGCCCGCAAGTGTTCCACGAACTCGGCGCCGAAGTGGTGCCGATCGGCGTATCGCCCAACGGCTTCAACATCAACGACAAGGTTGGCGCGACCGCGCCCGAGGCGCTCGTGCAGGCGGTGCATCAGCATCGCGCGGATATCGGCATTGCGCTGGATGGCGACGCGGACCGCCTTCAGATCGCCGATGCCAACGGCCGGCTCTATAACGGCGACGAGCTGCTCTACGTACTCGTGAAGGACCGCATTTCGACGGACGGTAAGGTGGAAGGCGCAGTCGGCACGCTGATGACCAACATGGCCGTCGAAGTGGCGCTCAAGGACATGGGCGTGCAATTCGTGCGCACGGCGGTGGGCGACCGTTACGTGCTGGAAAAGCTCGTCGAGAACGGCTGGCAGATCGGCGCAGAAGGCTCGGGCCACATTCTGTCGCTGGATCGTCATTCGACAGGCGATGGCATCGTGTCCGCGCTGCTCGTGCTGGCGGCGATCAAGCGCAGCGGCAAGACGCTCGCCGATATTCTCGACGGCGTCAGCCTGTTCCCGCAGAAACTCATCAACGTGAGCATGAAACCGGGCGCGGACTGGAAGAGCAGTGAGGCAATTCGTCGCGCAGTCGAACAAGCGGAACAAGCGCTCGAATCTCATGGCCGCGTGCTGATTCGCGCGTCCGGAACGGAGCCGGTGTTGCGCGTGATGGTGGAAGCCGCCTTGCAAGCAGATGCCATTCGTCACGCGGAAACGATTGCCAAGGTTGTAAAAGACGCAACTTCATAGACGTTTCCAGCTTCCTGTCACATAAGAAAAAAGCGGCCACGTGCCCGCTTTTTTCTTGGGGAAAATCCTTGACAAAACGACGATTGTTCGAATTACGTCTCGTAAGGCCATTGTCATGTTGCGTTCACGATTAGTCATATTATTGTCACAGACTTCTCCTATATTTCGCGTTGTCGTTTCTCTCGCACTGACGACACACGCTCACAAAACCCTGGAGGTTTCAATGAAATTGATGCAAACCGCGCTGGCCAGCGTTATTGGCGCGCTCTTCGCCATGTCCGCACAAGCAGCCAACGTCACCGGCGCGGGTTCCACCTTCGCAGCCCCGATTTACACCAAGTGGGCAGACGCCTACCAGAAGAACAGCGGCGGCAAGGTGAACTACCAAGGCATCGGCTCGTCGGGCGGTATCAAGCAGATTATCGCCAAGACCGTTGATTTCGCAGGCTCGGACGCTCCGCTGAAGGACGACAAGCTCGCGAAGGACGGCCTGTTCCAGTTCCCGACGGTGGTTGGCGGCGTCGTGCCGGTGATCAACGTGCCGGGCGTGAAGGCAGGCGAAGTGCTCGGCGACATCTACCTCGGCAAGGTCAAGAAGTGGAACGATCCGGCGATCGTCGCACTGAACCCGAAGGTCAAGCTGCCGGATACGGACATCGCAGTCGTCCGCCGCGCTGACGGCTCGGGCACTAGCTTCACCTGAACGAACTACCTGTCGAAGGTCAACGGCGACTGGAAGTCGAAGGTCGGCGAAGGTTTGACGGTCAACTGGCCGACCGGGGGTGGCAAGGGCAACGACGGCGTCGCAGCCTTCGTTCAGCGTCTGCCGGGCGCGATCGGCTACGTCGACTGGGCGTACGCCAAGCAGAACAAGATGACCTACGTCGGCATGAAGAACTCGTCGAGTACGGTTGTCGAGCCGGAAACGAAAACGTTCAAGGCAGCGGCTGCTGGCGTTGACTGGTCGAAGTCGTTCTATCAGATCCTGACGAACGAGCCGAGCAAGGACGCATGGCCGATCGTCGGCGCAACGTTCGTGCTGCTGCACACCACGCAGGACAAGCCGGCGCAAGGCACTGAAACGCTGAAGTTCTTCGACTGGGCGTTCAAGAAACGGCAACCAGGCTGCGGTCGACCTCGACTACATCTCGATGCCGGAATCGGTTGTGGCCGAGATCAAGACGCAGTGGAAGGCGAAGGTCAAGGACGCTTCGGGTCGGACATCAACATCACGTCGTCGGTCCCCGCCGTGCATACCCAGCGCGCGCCCAGCCGTCTTGGCGACCTCATTTTCGGCGGCGTGACGCGGCTCGCAACCGTCATCATGTTGCTTCTTCTCGGCGGCATCATCGTTTCGCTCATCATTGCGTCGATGCTGACTATCCAGAAATTCGGCCTGAGCCTTTCTCTGGCGCGCGGAGTGGGATCCGCCCAGCAACGAATTCGGTGCGCTTGTGCCCATTTACGGCACGATCGCCACGTCGATCATCGCGCTAATCATCGCCGTGCCGGTGATCGGTGCGCTGTTCCAGGGCCCGCCCATTGGTATCGGCATTCTTGCCGCGGGTGTCATTCTCGCCATCATGACCATCCCGTACATCGCCTCGGTGATGCGCGACGTGTTTGAAGTCACGCCCGTGCTGCTGAAGGAATTGGCTTACGGCATCGGTTGCACGACGTGGGAAGTGATGTGGAAGATCGTGCTGCCGTACACGCGCGCCGGTGTCATTGGCGGCGTGATGCTCGGTCTGGGCCGCGCTCGGTGAGTCAATGGCAGTGACCTTCGTGATCGGCAACACGAACCTGCTCGACAACGTGTCGCTGTTCTCTCCCGGCAATCGTATTACGTCGGCGCTGGCCAACGAGTTCGCGGAAGCGAGCCCGGGTCTGCATACCTCCGCGCTGATGGAACTCGGTCTTATCCTCTTCGTGATTACCTTTATTGTGCTGGCGCTGTCGAAGATCATGCATGATTTGCATGGAACGCGGGGAGAGCCGTAAATAATGAGCCGTCCTGCTACTTTCGATCAGGATCAGAAGCGCGTCGCCGCGGTCCGCAACAAGCTGCAAAGCCGCCGCCGCACCAACGCGATCGCGCTGACGCTGTTGCTCGCCGCGATGGCCTTCGGATTTGGCCGATCTGGATTCTCTATACGACGCTGAAGCTCGGTATCGGCGGTTTGTCGGTCGAACTGTTCACGCAGTCGACGCCGCCGCCGAACACGGAGGGCGGCGGTCTCGCCAACGCCATCGTCGGTAGCCTGATGCTCGTCGTGATTGCGACGTTCATCGGCACGCCGAAGTGGAAGATGGTGATATTGATCACGCTGAAGGCGTCAGTCGGCGGTATCACGACGGGCGTATTGCCGGCGAAACCGTGCCGCTCCTGTTCACGGCGCTGTCCAACCAGTTTTTTCGATGGACTTGAATCAGCCGGTGGCGAATCTGCCGGTCACGATCTATAAGTTCGCGATGAGTCCTTTCCCGTACTGGCAATCGCTCGCGTGGGCCGGTGTGTTCCTGATTACGCGCGGCGTGCTCGGCCTGAATGTGCTGGCACGTGCGATCTTCTCGAAGAAATAAGGGCGGAGTGATTTCATGAATATGGTCGAAAGTGGTGTCAACCACCAAGATAACCCGGTCGAACGCGGCCCGGTTCCTGGCAGCGTGCGGACGACGCACGGTTCGCCGTCCGCGGATTCGATCAAGCCGAAGATCGAGGTGAACAACCTCAACTTCTTCTACAATTAAGTATCACGCGCTGAATAACATCAACCTGCGCATTCCGGAGAAGAAGGTCACGGCTTTCATCGGACCGTCGGGTTGCGGCAAGTCCACGCTGCTGCACACGTTCAACAAGATGTACGCGCTCTATCCGGAGCAGCGCGCGGAAGGCGAAATCCTGATGGACGGGCACAACCTACTCGACACGACGAAGGACATCTCGCTGCTGCGTGCGCGCGTCGGCATGGTTTTCCAGAAGCCGACGCCGTTCCCGATGTCGATCTACGACAACATCATGTTCGGCGTGAAGATGTTCGAGCAGCTTTTTCGCGCTTGGAAATGGACGACCGCGTGGAATGGGCGCTGACGAAAGCGGCGCCGTGAACTGAAATGAAGGACAAGCTGCAACAGAGCGGCTACGGTTTGTCGGGCGGTCAGCAGCAGCGTCTGTGTATCGCGCGCGGTATTGCGATTCGTCCGGAAATTCTGTTGCTCGACGAGCCGTGCTCGGGGCTGGACCCGATTTCGATAGGCCGCATCGAAGAGCTGATCGCCGAACTGAAGAGCGATTACACTGTCGTCATCGTGATGCACAACATGCAGCAGGCGGCGCGTTGTTCGGACTACACTGCCTATATGTATCTTGGTGAGTTGATCGAATTCGGCGATACCGAAAAGATCTTCATCAAGCCGGCTCGCAAGGAGACGGAGGACTACATCACGGGCCGCTTCGGTTGATTTTGGCCGGATCAGCAGGGATACGAAAAGGACGATAGGAGCACGTTATGTCCGATAAACATCTGTCGAGCCAGTTCGATGCCGACCTCAATGCGGTCTCGTCGAAAGAGCTGGAAATGGGCGGTCTGGTCGAGTCGCAAATCATCGCGGCGATGCAGGCACTGAACGAATTCGATATCGGCATTGCGGATCAGGTGATCGCCGCCGAATCCGCGTTGAACACGATGGAAGTCGAGATCGACGAGGAGTGCAACAACATCATCGCGCGCCGCCAGCCGGCCGCGCGCGACCTGCGTTTGCTGATGGCGATCTCGAAGACCATCACCAACCTGGAACGCGCCGGCGACGAAGCCGAGAAGATCGCCAAGCGCGTGAAGCGCATCAACGAAGACGGCGCGGGCCGCACGGTCAACATCGCCGAGACCAAGCTCGCGGGCGAGATGGCGGTGTCGATCCTGCGCCGCGTGCTGGATGCGTTCGCGCGTCTGGACACAGTCGCCGCCGCGCAGATCGTGTGCGACGACAAGGCCATCGACGATGAATTCCACGCCTTCGTGCGCAAGCTCATCACGTACATGATGGAAGATCCGCGCACTATTTCGGTGAGCCTGGATTATATATTCATTGCAAAGGCGGTGGAGCGCATCGGCGATCACGCGAAGAACATTGCCGAGTTCATCATCTACATCGTCAAGGGTACCGACGTGCGTCATATTTCGCGCGATTAGCTCGAACGCGAAGCGTTAAGTTAAGTAGCTTTCCAAATCAATTTTTAAGCAAAAGGTCAAGAGGTACCGATGTCCAGCAGTATCCTCGTCATCGAAGACGAACCTGCGATCTCCGAACTGATCTCGGTGAATCTGCAACATGCGGGACATTGCCCCATTCGCGCGTACAACGCCGAACAGGCGCAAAACCTGATCAGCGATGTGCTGCCCGATCTCGTTCTGCTCGACTGGATGCTGCCGGGTAAATCCGGGCATTGCATTCGCGCGCGAGCTGCGCAACAACGAGCGGACCAAGCACATCCCGATCATCATGCTAACCGCGCGTGGTGACGAGCAGGAGAAGGTGCTCGTCCTCGAAATCGGCGCGGATGACTATGTCACCAAACCGTTTTCGCCGAAGGAACTGATGGCGCGTATCAAGGCGGTGTTGCGTCGCCGCGCGCCGCAACTGACCGAAGACGTCGTGGCGATCAATGGCCTGCGCCTCGATCCGGCGACGCATCGTGTGGCGGCGAATCAATCGGGCAGCGATATCAAGCTGGAGCTCGGTCCGACCGAATTCCGCCTGCTGCACTTCTTCATGACGCATCCGGAGCGCGTGCATAGCCGGACGCAATTGCTGGATCAGGTGTGAGGCGATAACGTCTTCGTCGAAGAGCGCACGGTTGATGTTCACATCAAGCGACTGCGCGCCGCGCTCAAGCCATCGGGATGTGATGCTATGATTGAAATAGTTCCGCGGCAGCGGATACCGACTTGCCAAAAGTGCCTGAGTCACACTGAAGTTATCCGCTTGTTTAGATTGCTGCGTCAACGTCACTCAGAAAGTCCGACAACATGAACATCATCTGGACGCGGTCCATCGTGTCCCTCGCGCTGCTCGCTGCATTCTGCGCGGCAAGCAGCGCGTTCGTCGGCGTGCGCGTCGCGCTCGCTTTAGTGGTGGTCATGCTGGTCCTGCAAAGCTTCTTCAGCACCTCTCCACGCAGCGTCTGTGGCGGTTGCTAGAGGCGCCTGTCTACGGCGAAGTGCCAAGCGCACTCGGAAGCTGGGGCGAAATCTACTATCGGGGCTGCACAAGCTCGCTAAGCGCTGGCATGCGCAGGTGCGCCATGCTCGATGATCACGATCAGATCGAGTGGTGCAATGCCATCGCCGAAAAGCATTTCGGGCTTGATGCCAAGCGTGACCTGCGTTAGCACATTACGCATCTGGTGCGGCAGCCGGATTTAATTCGTTACCTCAATTCGCACCATTACGAAGAAATGCTCGTGATGCGCGGCATGGGTGCGAATCGTCAGCGGACCATCTCCGTGCAGGTATTTCCTTACGGCGATAACCGCAAGCTCATTCTCACGCAGGACATCACCGAGCTCGAACGTACTGATTCGTGCGGCGGGACTTTGTGGCTAACGTATCGCACGAGTTGCAGACGCCTTTGACGGTGTTGTCGGGCTTTCTTGAGACGATGCGCGATATTCCGCTCGGCGAAGCGGACCGGGCGCGTTATCTCGACATGATGGAGCAGCAGGCTTCGCGCATGCAGAACATCGTTCGGGATCTGCTCATGCTTGCGAATCTCGAAGGCAATATGCGTTTCGCTCGGCGATGATTTGCTCGATATGCGCGCGGTTTTACGGCATCTGGAAAACGATGCCAATAGCCTTTCCGGCGGGTGGCATCGGATTGCTTTCGATAACGATGATTCGTTGACGGTTGCGGGTGTCGAGATCGAGGTCACGAGTGCTTTGGGTAATCTCGTGACCAACGCGGTGTGTTATACGCGGGATGGCGGGGCCATCGATGTTTCCTGGCAGCGTGTGCAGGACCGGGCGGTTTTTATTGTGCGGGATAGCGAGTTCGGTACTCCTGCAGAGCATATTCCTTGGTTAACCGAACGATTTTATCGCGTCGATCGCAGTCGGTCGCGGGATACCGGAGGGACCGGGCTCGGGCTCGCTATCGTTAAGCGTGCGCTGCAACGGCATCATGCTGAGCTTGATGTTAAGTCTGAAGTCGGGCGGGGAAGTACTTTTATCGTGCGGTTTCCTGCTTCGCGGACGGCTCTTCGGAAGTCGCTTGCTGCTTAAGCGTTGACCCTTTGCCTTGTCGTGCAAAACGCCTCCGCTTTCAGAGCTTTTTAGGCAGTAGCCGCCTCCCCGGCGATCCCCGGCGGGGGTAATTTTTTTGCGGCTGTGCATAGACCGAGGATATCGCTGATTTCGTAGAACGGGCCATGCGAGCAGAGATTCCGTTCAGTGAGTTATGTCAGCGCTTTGGCATCAGTCGCCAGAGCGGTTACAAATGGCTCAAACGCTACCGTGCTGATGGCCTTGAGCCTTGGAGGTGCGTTCTCGACGTCCTCAACGCACCTCCAAGCGTACAACCGATGAGATGGAGCAGCGCGTCATTCAAATGCGACGCGAACGAACACCCGTGCTGGAGCGGGCATAAGAGCAGTCGTCGCCTGCGGGATCAGGGGCTGCAGAACGTGCCCGCCCCCAGTACGATTA
>LELG01000012.1 GCA_001045575.1 Candidatus Burkholderia pumila | reverse complement strand
CACCTCTGTCCCAACGCCACCCGCGAGGTACTCATCAACTACTTGCTGCCGGAACTGCTCATTGTATTTCGCCATGGAAAACATCCCAAAAGGTCAGATCGATGCCCAACTTTTGGGGGGCAGTTCAGAGCGCCCCTTTTTGTGACCGGTAACAGATACGTAGTCAGCCCTTGCGTTCCAGTATTTCGCCGAATACGAACGGGCCGCCCTGGAAGCGTTGCGCCGGGTCGTCGCGTTCGTCGGTCGGGACGCGCGCGGGGAACAGGCCGTCGAATTGCGCCGAGCTGTCCTTCGGATTGAAGCCCAGAAAGCCCGCCTTCGAGTTGTCCCACCACTTCACTGGATTGTCCGACGCACCATAAACGATCGCGTGCCCGACGCGGTTCGTGAACAGCGAGCAGCGCATCAGTTCGATGAAATCGCGGTAGCTCAGATATGTGACCAGCATGCGCCGATTCTTTGGTTCCTCGAACGACGAGCCGATCCGCACACACACCGTCTCGATGCCGAAGCGATCGAAGTAATACCGCGACAGCGATTCGCCGAAACACTTCGTCACGCCGTAGAGGCTGTCGGGGCGCGTGGGCGAATCCGCGTCGAGTAATTCGGTGACTGGATGAAAGCCAATTGCATGGTTCGAGCTGGCGAACACGATGCGCTTCACGCCGAAGCGGCGCGCCGCTTCGTAGATGTTGTACGTGCCGCGGATATTCGCTTCGATCAGATCGTCGAACGGCGCATCGATGGAGATGCCACCCAGATGAACGATGGCATCCACGCCTTCCACCAGGCGCATAACGGCGTCGCGGTCGGCGAGATCGGCGGCACTGATTTCCTCGTGCGCGGCGGCATCGTTGAGCGGCGCGATGTCGGTAAGACGCACCACGTCGGCCCAGTCCGCGAGTGCGCCGCGCATCTGACGGCCGAGATTGCCAGCCGCGCCGGTCAAAAGCAGGCGTTTGAAGGATTTGCCCGCTACGTTTGCCTGGCTCATCGAAACTCCTTTGAGACGTTGAATCACTGTAAGCTTTTTAGAAGAAAACGTTTTAGCACTTTAGCTATGCGGGCGATGCAACGCCTGCCGGATCGCTTATTCCACAATATTCGATTAACATAGGAAAAGTTAAAAAAATGTTAACTCGTGTATGAAAAAACTTTCCCCGACCATCCGCGATGTCGCGGCCACCGCGGATGTGTCGGTCGCAACGGTGTCCAAATACATCAACGGCGCGCAACGCTTTTCCGCGCCGGTCGAAGCGCGCCTGAAAGCGGCCATCGAAACGCTCGGCTACCGGTCGAACCCGCTCGCCCGTTCGATGATCACCGGCCGCACGCGCACCATCGGCCTCACCATACTCGACATCAGCAACCCGCATTTCACCAACGTCGTCAAAGGCGCGAATCGCATTGCGCTGCGGCACGACTATACGCTGATTCTCGTCGACATCGACGAGAATCAGGCGCGTGAGCGGCCGCTGATCGAAGCGCTGGCGCAACGCGTCGACGGCCTGCTCGTCAGTTCGCGCCTGCCCGACGAAGCCGCACAATGGATGCTTGACCTCGACAAGCCCGTCGTGCTGCTGCGCAACGCCGCGCTACCCATTCCGAGCGTCGGCATCAACAGCCGCCTCGCCACTTACATGCTCGCGCGGCATCTGCTCGATCTCGGGCACCGACGCATTGCGTATCTCGGCTTCGAGTATGCGCGCATCAACGATGAACGCATTCGCGGTGCACGGGACTGTCTTGCCGAAGCGGGCCTCGAACTCGACGTCTACGAAGCGCATGCGCCAACTTCCATCGCCGGTGAACATGCGTGCTCGCGCGTCATGCTCGGGCCGAAGCGTCCGCAAGCCGTGATCTGCTACAACGACCTGATCGCGCTCGGCTTCATGAAGGAAGCGGCATCGCTCGGCATTCGCGTGCCGCAGGATGTCTCGGTGACCGGCATCGACAACGTGCCTTACGGCGCGTACGCTGCGCCCGGTCTCACTACCGTCGACATCGAAAGCGAAAAGATGGGCGAACTTGCCATGCAGAAGCTCATCGACGCCCTCGCCGGTCATGCCAATCCCGTCAACTTCATGTTCGAGCCACGTCTGATCGTGCGCGAATCGACTGCTACGTGCACTTCTGTTATTGCGTGATGCGCAGTTCGCTAAACGGCGGCATCAACGTTTGTAAATCAAGCCGCCCGAAGCTTCGCCGGCGTTATCTTCAGCGTCAGCAGGTGCATGATGAAGAACGCGACCACCGCACGGCGCGGGAACAGGTCCGACGCCGTCGTGAACAGGTTGGCCGACCAGCCCTGATGCGCAGCAGCGCCGATGAAATCCAGCCGCCGCCGATACTGCCCACCGTGGTGATCGCATAGATCACAACCAGCGGCAAACCGATGTGCTGCATGTCCATGTCGCGCGATTCGTTCAACCACTTCGGCAACCAGAACAGGTAGAACCACCACACCGGATACGTCAGGAACTTACCGACGATAAACGCCCACGTCTCGCGCTTCTTGATGAGGACCTTGAAGCCCGGCGCGGTGGCCTTCGCGTTGGCAGCGGCATCTGCGGCGTTGGTTTCGTTGCCTTCATCGGCGATTTCGTCGTCGTGCGCGCGGCCGTCCGGCTGGCGGTACATCACGAACCACACCGCGAGCCAGATCAGGCCGATCGCGCCGATCATGATGAACGCCCGCGCGCCAGCCGAACGCAACCGCCAGCGCCGGGATAATCGCCGGCGCGAACACCGCCGCGCCGATGTTCGCGCCCGAATGAAGATACCGGTGGCCAGCGCCCGTTCACAGCGCGGGAACCATTCGGCGGTCGTCTTGATCGCAGCCGGGAAGTTGCCGCCTTCGCCGATGCCGAGCAGCGCCCGCACCATCGCAAAACCCATCACGGAGCCGACTGCCGCGTGCAGCATTGCGGCGATGCTCCACACGAACATGGCAAGGCATAGGAAATGCGCGTCCCCAGCCAGTCAGTCGACGATGCGTCCGAAGCACAGCAGACCAATTGCATAGAACGCGGAAAAGGCAATCACGATGCGCCCGTACAGCACTTGCGTCGAGCCGATGTCGTGCTGCAGGACCGGCGCGAGCAGACCGAGAATCTGCCGGTCCATGTAGTTGATGACGGTGGCGAAGAAGAGCAGCGCGCAGACGGCCCAGCGATATCGGCTGGCCGTACGGACGACGCCGGCAACGGCAGTGTTCATGAATGTCTCCGGACGCGGCGGCATTCGTCCGTGCCGCGTGCTGTATTGCGTTGTTCGGCGACGAGCGCCGTTAAGCCGGGACGGGAAGCAAGGCCGTTGTTGCAGGCCGTGCGTCCGCCCGAGTCTGGAAAACGTTTTTTGAATGATAATGAGATGGATATGAAATGGTAGCCTCTGTTTGCCCTAATACGGCTTATAAAGCTTGATACGACTAGGGGGTTTGGAGCACCTGCACTGCATAGGGAAACACAAAATCAATCGTTTTCTATCTTTTTCCAGTGCGTTTCCGGGCGGCATTAAAATTCGCCGCGCGTTTTGCCGATAAGGGTCTCTTGCTCCCTTATAACACCTTATAACAGCATCGCACATTTTATGTTTCGTCATCGCCCGGCCCGTTTGAATGTCGGGACCAAATTCGCCGTTCTGGCGTGCGCGCTCGCGGCCATCGTCGTCGCCAGTTTCATGCTGGCCGTCACGCACTCCGCCGGCGAGCAGGTCGACGCTCACGCGCTCGCCCGCATCGAAAGCGAAAACCGCTCGATCGGCACCATGATCGCGCTCTACGACAACACACAGTGAGCGCCGCAGTCTCCCGCTTCATGACGATGTTCGCGCATCGCCTGCCCGCGACTCTTTCGCTCGATACGGCGCATATCATGGATATCGACGGCGTCGCAACCCCCGACGCTCGCCGCCGGCGACAAGCCGCTCAACGGCGACTTCACCATTCCCGACGCGTTTCTCGCCTAAAGCAACGCCATCGCCACGATCTTCGCCCGCAGCGGCGACGACTTCGTGCGCGTGACGACTTCGCTCAAAAAGCAGGACGGCTCGCGCGCCATCGGCACGATGCTCGACCGCAAGGGTCCGGCGTATTCGCCCATGCTCGCGGGGAAACCCTACATCGGCATTGCGTCGCTGTTCGGCAAGCAGTACATCACCGAATACAAGCCTGTGAGCGATGCCTCGGGCCGCGTGATTGGCGCGTTGTTCGGCGGCGTGAACGTGATGTCGGAGATTTCAGCATTGCAGGACGACATTGCAAAGCTCGCCATCGGCAAGAGCGGGTATCACTTCGTGGTCGATGCGAAGACCGGCGCGTTTTTCGTCCATCCGGACGGCGTGGGTCAACAAGCGGACGAACGCGTCGCGCCGTTCAGGAAGATGCTGAAATCGCGCGAAGGCAATCTGACATTCGACGGCGAGAACATTCCCGGCGCGGACTCGCGCGTGCATGGTGGCACGAAGGAAATCAGCTATCTGACCATGCCGCAGTGGAACTGGATGATCGGCGGCATTGCGTACCGCGACGAATTGCTCACGGATGTGAACGCCAGCCACAACCGCTTCCTGCTGATTGGCGCGCCGCTCGATGAAGTCACTCGCGCGTCCGAACGCATTGCGGCGGGCGATCTGACCGTGCGTATCGATACCACGCGCGAGGACGACATCAGCCGCCTGATGCGCTCGAACGATGGCATGGCGCGCGGTCTGGCGGAAATCGTCGCGCAAGTGCGCAGCGCTTCCGCCGACATGAACGAAGGCACGGCGCGCATCGCTTCGGGCAGCACGGATATCGCGTTGCGCATCGCCACGCAGGCGGCGAGCGTCGAGGAAACCACCGCGGAACAAATCACGTCGATGGAGCAGCAGAACGCGGCCAATACGGGGCAGGTGGGCACGCTCGTCGCATCCGCATTAGACGCCGCACGCGCGAGTGGCGACGCCGTTGGTCGCGTCGTCTCGACGATGGGTGAAATCGACGCGTCGGCGCGTCGCATCGCGGACATCACGGCGGCGATCGAAGGCATCGCGTTCCAGACCAACATTCTCGCATTGAACGCGGCGGTCGAGTTGCGCGAGCAGGCCGAGCGGCTGGCTCAGGCGGTCAGCATCTTCCGTATTTAACGTCCTATAGTTCGATGAAAACGCGCCCCGCCTCGACTTTCGCAGCATACGTTGCGAGTTTTTCACAGACGGGGCGCACAGCGGACGGCCATCGCGGATATTGAAGCGTCCGTTGTAACGCGGGCATTCGATCACGTAGTCGAACACGAAGCCGTCGCTCAGCGGGACGTGTTCGTGTATGCAAAGGCCATCGGTGGCGAATACTTCGTCACGCAAACAAACGATAGATAGCAAAGATACGGCCATCGTGATCGCAGCGCATCACGTCTTCTATGTCATTGAACGTAGCGGCGTCGATCCATTGCGTCATCTCGTTCGTCTCCTATTCATGCGTTCGAAGGCATCGCACGGGAAGCGCAACGCGACGTGCGGCTCCAACCCATTCCCGCCGAAGCGTTTCACACGGGCCTGCTGAAAGCGGGCGTGCCTCAGCCCGAAATCAAACTGATTCTGTATCTATCTCTTCACCATTGTGCTCGATGGCCGCAACGCGAAGCCCGCAGACGGCATACAGCGCACTTTGAAACGCGCACCGTGCTCGTTCGAAGACTATGCGCGACTATGCGCCGCCACCGGCGTCTGGACGCCCTGAAGGCCTGTCACGTTTTCGGTTTAAACTAGGCTGATGGAACAATGTCCTTACTGCGACCGCATTCGTGACGAATGGGACTGCCACGGCCAGACGTGCAGGACCAATATCGCCCGTGCGCTGCGACGCCAGCGCATGGGTTTGCCGATGGTGCCCAAGGTCATCCGCAACGAGATTCCAGCCAACGCGAGCACGGGCGACGTCATCGCTCAACTGTCGCGCCAGCGTTTGCGTGCGCGGCGCGCGAATGAAGAGCGGCGTGCGCGCAAGGCCGAGGATAACCTCGACCTGTGATATACATCAGGCTTTGAGGCGCGCTTCATCGCGCCATGCTTTCTTCGAATCGCGCATCTTCGTGAGCGCGAGACGCGCCACCTTGAACCATCCGTACGGACGCGGATCGACGACCATACTGAGCGCGCCGTGCATAGTCGAGCGTGAGACCGGGCGTCCACGCTATCGTAAAGTAAACCGCGCGCGCTTGCGAATTTGCGCGGTGACCCATAATTCAGGCGTCGGAATCATTCTGAACAACCCGCCCCAGCCCGCGCGCGCACCGTGCAAGCGTCCGACCGCGCTTTCGAGCGTGGCTTCCAGCGCACGCGATACACTGCTCGAACAATTGCGATGCGTGAGATTATACGTCGTATCCTCCCGATACAAACGCCAGAAGTGCGCGAGCCGAACCGGATCGTAATTGCGGATGCGCACGCGCATAGTCGAAGGACACAATGCCTTCGATTCGATCGGATAATTCGGCTGAAACACGCCCGGCACATCGTTCTCGTGCGTCGCACGCAGAAGGCGCGCGAAGTCATCGGGCAAGCGGTCGATTTCCACTGCGGGATACAGGCTCACGTAGATGCCTTCGGGCGTTTCGAGCGCGGCGCGTCCCGTGGAAATGACGCCGTTGCGATCCGCCGCCGCGATATAGCGGTCGACGATCGGCCTTCGCAGCGCTTCACTTTTCGACAACCCCACCGGCGTCCAGACATGCACGGTCAGCACGGGTTCGTCATCGGCGGGCGGGCCGTCCCATTCGGGCACCTTCGGCGCGATTGGTTCTGCTGGTGCGGGTTGAGCCGCGCTGGCATCGCCCCACAGACGGCGCGATTGCTCGACAGCTTGCGCACGCGCGATGTGATCAGAATCAGATTCCAGCCCGCGAACATGAACATCAGACCGACGCAACAGTACAGCACGGTGCAGACATAATGCGTCGGATACGGCTGGAACATGAAAATGGCGAGCGCAATCTCGAAGAGCACGAAGGCAAGCGCGAATTTCCATCGCCTGTAACACACGACCAGCGCAGATGCCGCCTGCAACAGGCCATCGCTGAGAAAGACCGCGCCGGTCAGCATGGAGAGAATGAAGTTGCCGTGATGCGTGCCTTCGACGATCAGCACTGCCGCCACAATGAACGTGATGCCCTTTCGCATAACGCAGCCTGTGCTGCCCGCCCACGCCCGCCCAGGCGACCGACAGCGTAGCGATGCCTTCGATCAGCAGCAGCCAGCCGACGAGAGAAATGGGGAAGTCCAAGGCGCCATCGAGCGCGTCGATGAACACGCCGATGCCGGCGATCGACAGCAGTCAGCCCGCGACTATCAGACTGCGCCAGCGATTGCGCAGATACTCGACATACGGTCTGCTTATGGGTAGTGCATCTTACCCATGCGAAAAGCCCTTGAAACAGAGCCTTTTCGTACGATCATCCGAATCCGGAGTCCGTCACACAAATATAGTGATATATAGTGACGTGACGACTCACATCACGGAGGCGTCGTAAACTTTCAAAAGTGTCGGCTTTGGACCGCAGGCATGCTGGTGGCGACTCTCTCATGCGCGCCGGTCGCGCATGCGCAACTGAGCAATCTGCTGAATCAGGGAAAGGACAGCGCAGGCGGCGGCCTTGGCGGACTCACCAACGGCATGTCGCTGGGTTCGCTGACGTCGAACAGCATCGGCAACGTAGCGGGCGTGCTGCAACTCTGCGCCAAGAATAATTATCTTGGCGGCGATACATCTTCGGTCAAAGATGGATTGATGAGCAAGCTCGGCGGTTCGTCATCGAGCGACGGCGGATACAAGGACGGCGCGAAAGGCATCCTCGATAGCGGAAGCGGCAAGAAGGTCGACCTGAGCGGCGGAGGCCTGAAGGAACAAGTCGCGAAGCAGGTCTGCGACAAGATTCTGCAGCAGGGCAAATCCATGCTTTGAGCGCGGGTGCCGTTCAGTCGAACAACACTTCTTCGTCCGGCGGCGTGGACGGCGCCGCCATCGGCGAGATAACGCTGCATGATCTGCGCGAGCGACAAAGGCGTGAGCCGCTCCGATGCATGCGCGAGTTCATCGACATGCCACCAGCGGAAACAGTCGAACACGCGGGCTTCGTCAACGTCGGTCATGACCGGATCGAAGCGCGGCACGCGGATGACGACGTATTCCTCGCGCTGCGCAATCCGGTGCGATTCCCAGTTGAACGTATGGTGCCGTCGCCAGACGAGCGGACCCATTTCAAAGCGGGTGAGGCCGAGTTCTTCCCGCAATTCGCGCCACAACCCTTCTTCCGCCGAGTCCCCGTCTCCAATCCACCGCCTGGCGCAATCCAAAAACAAGCCCGAACCGTCGGGCGGACGGATGCGGGTCAGCAGCACTTCGTCAGCGGGCGTCAGCAGCATAGCGCGCACGGCGGTGCGGGATCACGTTCACGCTTTGGCCGATCAAGCTCAGTCGCCGAACAGCGCGGCCTGAACCGCAGCCTTCGACATCTTCCTGCCCTGTTGGTCCTGCTTGCCCTGCGCACCCGTTTCCGCAGGCTTATCGACAAGAAATTCCCCGCGATCCATTGCGGCGCGCGCCCGCGTCCGCTCCAGGTCGCGCCGGTTTCCGGGTCGCGGTACTTCACTTCCTTCGGTTCCTTGAATTCCTTCGCCGGTTCCGGCGCGCGCGGTTTGCGGCCCATCAGCTTATCGAGACTGATGTTGTATTCATGCATTTTCTCGACGATCTCGATCATCACCTGTCGCATCTCGCGTTCCTTCGCCTCCGGCGAGTTGCTTGTTCAACGCATCATGTTTTGCCAGGAGTTCTGCGATTTCTGGGGTTTTGTAAGCTACCTTGTCAGCGGTTTCCTCGAATTTCGCTTTTCATGACGACCAACGAAGCGTCTATTGTAGACAGGATCGCGGATTGATCCTTCAAAATCATCATCTGTTCAATAGCGATCGATCGAAGCAGGCGAGCAACGCACTCGGGCCGGGATAGACTTCGACGCAACCCGCCTCGCGCAAATCCGCTTCGTTGAAGCCGCCGCACAGCATGCCGGTGCACTGCATCCCGCGGCATTCGCGGCTGCGCATCGTATGGGCTGTCGCCAATCGCCACCGCTTCCGATAGATCGACGCCGAGATTCTTCAGCACGACGTCGAAGATATCGGGCGCGAGCTTGGACTTGTCGGCGTCGTCGGATGACGTGGCTGCATCGACCAGATCGGTCACGCCCGCGACCTTGACTTGAGATAAATTTGTAATTCCGGCTTCTTTGCGGACGATGCCACCGCCACTTTCATCCCAGCCTCGCGCATGCATTTCAGCAATTCCGGCACCGACGAAAAGGGCCGCACCACCTCCAGATAACGCGACTTGAAGCGCTCACCGCGCCACTTTTCCATCGCTTCGCCGTAGTCGCGTCGCTCGTCCTCCGACAGAAACACCGGAATCAATTGATCGCTGTCCTTACCAATCTGGCGGCGCGCCTGCTCGAACGTCACGTCATGCCCGAACTCGGCGAACGCCTCCTGCCAGGCGCGGGCATGCAGGTCAACGAAATCGACCAACGTCCCGTCGATGTCGAAAATAACCGCTCGTGGCATAGCATGAAACTCCTTTTTTCTTCCCCGATAACGGTCACAACAATCGATCCCGGCCTTTCGGGTAAAGGTAAACATCAACTCACAAATAGTTTGTATACTAAGTATAATATAAGATAGAGACATAATGCAATGCTCTATCTGAACGGTTTCCGCACGGACGATCCGGATATCGCACTCGCAAACGAACGTGTGCATTCGAGCGACATGCCGGATACGGTCGATGTGCTAATCGTCGGAAGCGGACCCGCGGGGCTCGTGCTCGCCGCGCAACTGGCGCAGTTTCCGGGCGTCGCGACACGCATCGTGGAGCGCCGCGGCGGCCCGCTGCTGATGGGACAAGCGGATGGCGTCGCCTGCCGCACCGTCGAGATGTTCAAGCGTTCGGCCTCAGCGACCGTCTGTTGCGCGAGGCTTACTGGGTGAATGAAACCGCATTCTGGCGTCCTGATGCACAAGGCCACGGCGTTATCAACGCTTACTGGTCGTGTTCAGGATACCGAAACAGATTTATCGGAATTTCCGCACGTCATCGTCAATCAGGCGCGCGTGCAGGATTATCTGCTCGATTCCATGCGCCGCTCGTCGCATCGTCTGGAGCCGGATTACGATCTCGAATTCGCCGACATGCAGCGCGATGAAGAAGGCGAATATCCCATACACGTCACGCTGCGCCGCACCGATGCATCGCGCGAAGGCGAAGAAATCACGCTGCGCGCACGCTATGTCGTCGGCTGCGACGGCGCGCGCAGCCCCGTGCGGTCGGCCATCCAGTCGGCTAGCAAGGGCAATCTGCTCATCATCCCGCGCGAAGGCGGTTATCCCGTGCGCGTCTATGCCGATCTCGGCGTGGTGACGCCGAAGAATCGCGACAGCATCAAGCAGAGGAAAGTGGAGCGCATCATCGAGATGGCGCGGAGCATTCTGCGTCCTTATACGCTCGACGTGAAGGAAGTCGCATGGTTCTCAGTGTACGAAGTGGGCCAGCGCCTGACAGACCGCTTCGACGATGCCATCGCAGCGGACGGTACATCGCGTGAGCCGCGCGTGTTCATTGCCGGCTATGCGTGTCATACGCATAGGGCAAAGGCCGGTCAAGGCATGAAGGTCTCGATGCAGGACGGCTTCAATCTCGGCTGGAAACTCGGCGCGGTGCTCGAAGGCCGCAGCGATGCCACGCTGCTGCGCAGCTATTCCGATGAACGCCAGCCCATCTCGCAGGAACTGATCGACTTCGACAAGGAATGGTCTCGCGATGATGGCCGCGCCGCCGAAAGACCCGGCGCATCCCGAGGCGGGCGGCGCCGATCCGCCTGAATTGCAGGACTATTCGTGCGCGCGGGCCACTATACAGCTAGCGTGGCGACGCGTCGCCCGGGCTTGCTGACGGGCGAGGCGAAGCATCAATCGCTTACCAAAGGCCTCGAAATCGGCACACGCTTCCATTCATCGCCCGTCGTGCGTCTTGCGGATGCCAAGCCCATACATCTCGGCCACGCCGCCCGCGCCGATGGCCGCTGGCGTCTATATGCGTTTTCGGATGCGCAAGGCGTCGCGCTCAACGCTTTGTGCGAACATCTCGCGGCACATGCCCCACGCGACGAAAACGCCGACATCGACAGCGAATTCGACGTGCGCGCCATCCTCCAGCAGCCCCATCGATCGGATATAAGGATCAACGAACTGCCCGCGTTGCTCTTACCGCGCAAGGGACAATACGGCCTCATCGACTACGAGCAGGCATCATTTACGAACGACGCAGCGACTGATATCTTCGGCGAGCGCGGCATCGACCGTGAACGGGGCGCGCTCGTCGTGGTCTGTCCGGATCAATACGTCGCGCATGTGTGCCCTGAATGCGTTCGATGAACTCGCCGCCTTTTTCCGGCCCATTCTTCGATCGCGCTAATCCACTTCGCTCTGCCCAAATTGCCCACACGACAAGACGACCGAAACGACCCGGCATCGCTGGCAAGATTTACCGGCAGCCTCGTTCGCCGCGCCCAGCAACGTCACGTCGCGGTGTGGCTGAGCGAGGTATCGACCGAGGTGACGAGCGTGCAGTATGCGGCGCTCGAAATCCTGCAACGCACGTCGGGCATCAATCAGCGTCAGCTCGGCGACGAACTGGACGTGGACCGTTCGACCATCGCCGATCTCGTGGCGCGCATGGTGCGCAACGGTTTGATCGAACGGTCCGATGACCCCGCCGACAAGCGCAGCTACGCGCTCTTTCTCACGGCGGCGGGCAAGAAGCAACTGACCACGCTGCGCCCGCGCGTGGAGGAAGTCGAGCGCATTCTGACGGCGAGGCTGTCGCCGAAAGAATGCGTTGAGCTGCGCAGGCTTTTATCTGCGTTGTTGCCATCGCAAGAGTAAGCAGTCGTCACCGCGCGCTGGTGCTCACTTCGCCTGCATGCGATTGCGCGCTGGCATCGGCTTCGGTGGAAATGGCTTCGAGCGAACAGTTCTTCGTTTCCGGGCCGAACATGGCGACCATGCAGCGTCAACACGCCCGCGATGCCCATTCCCGCCGCCGCGACCGCATAAGGCAGCGCGATGCTGACCGCGCGCCCGATGGTATTTGCCAGCCCCGTGCCGCGCAAACGCAAGGCCGTCGGGAACAGATCCGGCACATAGCTCGCTATGGTGAACAACGACAGCACGTACAGGCACGCGGTAATCGCAAACCCCAGCACGGCGATGACGATCTCCGATTGCGCGAACGGATAGTCCACGCCCATCACGAAACGGAAAAGATCAGCCAGTACATGGAAGGCGCAAGCGCCGCCGCAATGGATGCGAGGCCGTAGATCAGCAGATTGAACTGATAGCAGAAGCGTCGCCCGTAGCGGTCGCCCATCACGCCGGACAACCACGCGCCCCCACCATCATGCCGATGAAGGTCACCGAGACGAAAGTCGCATTGAGCTGCAGCGTGGACTCGCCGCTCTTAATCATCGCGGCGAGCACGATGTCGGCGATGTAGATATCGAACGAATCGAAGTACATGCCCACTGCAATCAGCGCGGGCAGCTTCCAGTGATAACGGGACAAGGGCACGCTGTCGAGGCGCGCCCCGATTCGGGTATCAGCCTGCATGTTTGTCTTCTGTCGCGACGTCCATCTCCTTGATATCGATGCCACGCGCCCTGCCATTATCTCCGCGCATCGCCCAAGCGAGCGCCGCCAGCGCGCAGACGCCTTAGAGCGCGATCAGGCGGATGCCGACGTCGATGCTGCCGGTCGCATCCTTGACGATGCCGATGGCACGCGATGGCCGCGACCGCCGGACCCAGCAGAAGCGGCAGCGTCGACCAGAAGATGACGACCGCCGAGAACGTGCCGAACGCGGCGAGACACAGGCACACGAGCTTGAGCGTCGGGATCGCAGCAAACGTCGAGCCGCCGAGCCGATGACCGCGAGCGCCATCGGCAAAATAACATGGAAGCGCCGCTCGTTGTGACGGTCCGACCGCCTGCCCCACCACATCATGCCGAAGCCCGCGATGAAGAACGAAATCGCCGCGACCACACCGACCATCTTCAGGCTCAGATGAAACTCGCGCACGATCTGCGGAAGGAAGAAGCTCAGGCAGAAGATCAACAGATTGATACCGAAGTACGCCCGCGCGACGATCACCGGATTGCGCACCACGCGCCAGCCGCCGTTCCGCGCCACCGGCATCTTCGCACGCTCGACGGCGATGGGGCTTGCGAGCCACGCGCGTTCGTCTTCCGCGAGCCAGGTTGCATCGCCCGGTTTATCGCGCAGAACAAAAAGCACGACGAACGCGAGCACGACCGCCGGAAAATCCTTCGGCGATAAACTCGTCGCCACGCGCAAGCCTTCCGCGCGCGACCTGCAACCCTTCGAACGTGCCTGCGTGGCGATGGACCGCGCCCTCGCAAAAGACGATCTCGAAGCGTGGGCCGCCGCCGACGAAGCCTTTCATTTGCACTTGCTCAAACTGTGCGGCAATGCGCGCATCGAACAGATCGTGCGCAAATACTGGGACCAGATTCATCGTGTGCGCTATATCACGCTGAAGCTCGGGCCGAAGCCGGTGGCGTCCGCACGCGAGCATCGTGAAATCGTCGATACCTCGCCCGCGGCGATACCGGCACCGCGCAACGCCTGTTTCGTGAGCATCGCGCGCGCAGCGTGCAGAAGCAGTTGGATACGCTCAGGGACTTTCGGCTGGATCAGGTGTGAGCGCTTCAGCTTCATGCCTTGCAAGCTCCTCTTCCAGTAAGGACAACGTAACCGTGAAGCTCTGAATGCCCATCGCGCTGGCAATCTGCATCATTTCGAGCAACTCCGCCGCGCTCGCGCCATAACCGAGCGCGTTCTTCACATGTATACGCGTGCCCGGCGCGAACTGATGCGTAGCCGACACCGCCACCGCGATATACACGAACTCCTTCACCTTCGGTTCCAGCGCGCCCGACAGCCACGGCGCCGCCGAAAAATCGATGAACGCCTTGAAGTACTCCGGATCGAGCGCGAGCAGCGTGTCCCACAGCGGCGCCCAGTAACCGCGTTTGGCTTCGAGCTCGGCGCGCAGGGCATCGCGGCGCGCGTCGCTGCGTTTCAGTTCGGCTGATTGCTTCGGATCGGAAGATAAGCATTCCATAAGAATATTCACACCAAGCGTGTAGGCGTGCACGGCCATCACGCTGACGAGTTATTAACAACGAATATAACGCATGCGCTAAAACAAGAACTCACCGCTCTCACGGCTCAGGAGACACACCATGCACGACATCGAATCACGAACCATGCGCCGCGTGACGCGGCGGTTCGTTCCCTTGCTGATCGTCTGTTTCGTGATTTCTTTCCTCGATCGCGTCAACGTCGGTTTCGCCGCGCTGACGATGAGCGCGGACCTCAAGTTCTCGTCCACCGTATTTGGGCTCGGCGCGGGGCTGTTCTTCATCGGCTATTTCTTTTTCGAAGTGCCGTCGAACATCGCGCTGGAACGCGTGGGCGCGCGGCGGTGGATCGCGCGCATCATGCTCACGTGGGGCCCTTCGCCAGCGTGCTCGGTTCGCCGCTGTCTGGCTAGCCCACATTAGGAAGGTGTGTTCGGGCTCAAGGGCTGGCAATTGATGTTCATCGCGGAAGCGCTGCCTTCGCTGGTGCTCGCGGTCGTCGTATTGAAAGTGCTGCGCGATTCGCCCGCGCAGGCCGAATGGCTTGCCGACGACGAACGCGCCTGGCTCGACACCACGCTCATCGAAGAACGCCGCCGCAAGGTGGCCGTCAATGAGCATGGCTAATATCGTGAAGCGCCCTGTCTTGTTGATGCTGGCGGCAGCGTATTTCAGCATCGTCGCCATCAACTTCGGGCTGAGCTTTTTTTTCTGCCGCAGATCGTGCGTGAATTCCATCTGAGTTTGCGCCAGGTCGGCAGCGGCTCGGCGATTCCGTTTGCCGTCAGCGCGTTCGGCATGATGTGGTGGAGCCGCCGTTCCGACCGCCACGCAGAACGCCGCTTCCATGTGCTGTTCGATGGCGCTCGGCATCATCGGTCTTGGCGGTTCGACGCTCGTCGCAGTGCCGGTTTTGAAGCTCGCGCTGCTCTGCCTCGCTTCGTTCGGCTCTTCGCCGCGCCGTATATGGTCGGCATCATCAAGGATGCGACCGGCAACACGGCGGGTGGCTTGCAGGCCATCGCCGCTTACGGCGTCATCGCGTGGCTGATTGTGGCGGTCGTGAGCCGGCGACATCGGCACAACGCCAGTGCGCAGGAAAACGCGCGAGAACATGAGTTGAGCGAAGCGCGTAGCTGATTTTCTTCAAACGATCACGTACGGATAGACGATATGGAACGCATCGCAGGAAGGCAGCATCGAAATCGAAAACCGTGGCAGCGTACGCATCCTTACGATGCATCGTCCCGACAAGAACAACCAAGTCATGCAGTTCATGGCGGAACAGGCGGCGCGAGCGTTTGAAGACGCGCGTATCGACAAACAGTGAGCGGCGTCGTGCTGACCGGCACCGGCGACGTCTTCTGCACCGGCGGCGATTACATGAGCGCGGGCGGCATGAACAAAGGACGGCTTGGCTTCGCGTGCCTTCAGCGACATGGAACGCGCGATGACACGAGTCGGCAAGCCGCTGGTCTGCGCAAACAACGGCAACACGCACGCGGGCGGCTTCAGCCTGCTGACGGCCTGCGATCTTGCGGTCACGCACGAAGGCGCCACGTTCGGCTTGCCGGAAATCACGCACGGGCTGTTTCCGTTTCTCGCGCTGGCTATCGTCAAGGACAGTCTGCCCAAGAAGGTGCTGTGGGACATGGTGTATCGCGCGCGGCTATTGAGCGCGGTGGAAACGCAACAGTTCCATCTCGTCAACGAGATAGTACCGAAGAAGGATTCGGTGCTGGAACGCGCCGTCGAACTCACGGGGTTCACGGCGCAGTGGAATGGCGACATCGTGAGCTTCGGGCACGATCTGTACTGCAATATGCGATGCAGCAATCTGATCGAAGCGGTCGAGCAATCGCGCTTCGCGTTGATCGCCGCATTGAAGGCGATGGACGAAAGCGGCCTGAAATAAAGCTCGAATACTTCAGGTATTACCGCGCCGGATCACTTCGAAGCCGATACTTACACTGATTTGCGGCAGCGTCACACCCTTGGTCCGCGCGACGATCATGCTGGCGCTGCACACGCCGATTTCATAGCGCGGGAATGCGACGATGATGATTGGCGGCACCATGTTCTGCATGAGTTCGTTGTCATCGGATGCGGCGACCGCGATGCGCTCCGGCACCGCGATGCCGTGCCGCTGACACTCGAAGATCGCGCCCGCCGCGAGCACATCGCCCGAGAAAAAAACACGGCCTGCACCGAAGGCTCCTGTTCGACGATGCGCGCCAGCGCCCGCGAACCGCTCTCCAGTCCCTGCTCCACTTCGAGCACGAGATTCGGCTCGATGCCCGCCACCGCGAGACTCGCAAAAACAAAGCGAGTTCGAGCAGATGCCTCTCCATCGCGCGGCTGGCTGCATGGTTCGAATAACTCACGACCATATCGATATCTCCACGCACGGAATGCCGCTGTTGCGCAGCATGGCGATGGTGCGCGGCGTGTGCTTCGTATTGTGCAGAATGACGCCACATACGCGCAGCGAAAATATTCATTCGGCGACGAGCTTTTCTTCCTCTTCGAGATCAAGCCCGCTATCAGAGATCATCAGATGCAGGCCGTTGAGCTGGAGCACTTCGGAGATGCCCTTGATGGTTTCGACATAGAGCGCATTGCGCAGGCTCGGCACCACGAGCGCAACCACTGTCGAGCGGTTCGACGACAGACTGCCTGCGATGCGGTTCAGCACATAGATAGCCGCTCGCCTCGATGGCGGCGCGCACATTGGCGAGTGCATGGCGCGCGACACGGTCATGGTCAAGACGCCTGCGAGACGGGCGAAGTCTTTCGTCGAAGTGGCTTGCGTCGCTCCTTTTTTGCCCACGCTGGTGTGGCTCCTGAGTCGGGTAAGTGCTGTGATGTTACCGGATGATGCGGCGCGGACGAACGTCTACCGTTCTGACGGTCGGCAACTGCCAGATCGCAAGCATATTCACGGCCGTCAGGCAAGTTCTTTCTCGCTGATTTCGGATGCATCTCATATCAGTTTGAAAGTGTCATGCGAGAGCATCGCACTCACCCCGAACAAGCATGCACCCGACATCAAACGGAAGTGTTGAATGAATAAATCAGCGTCGACGCAGTACACGGCAGACGAACATTAATTCATATGGAATCCAAATAAATCGACCTCTGCTGTATGTTCGAAGGGCGCGTTTTACGGAGAAGGATATCGAGCGGGCTGGTCAGCGATGCGCGCATCGTGCGGAATCGGCAGAAGATCGAAGCCGCGGTGCTAAATGCGCGCGCCGTAAAGATCATTCAGCAGGAACACGGCTCGTTCGCCGATTTCGTGTGGTCGTTCGTCGGCAACAAACCAATCGACACGCCGCGCGACGAACACAATCCGACGCCCGAATCCGACGCACTTTTGAAGGCGTTGAAAACGTACAACTGCAAGTTCGTCGGCACGACCATCTGCTACGCGTCCATGCAGGCGACGGGCATGGTGAACGGCCACGCAGCAACCTGCTCCTCGCGCACGAAATCTAAGACAAAACGCAAAATAGTCTCAAAGACCACGATTTGAGTCTTGTTCCGATGCGAAAAATTTTTGCTTTTTGGCAACATCTGTGAGCGCAAACAGACCAGCCCAGGGAAAGCACTGATGGAAGCTGTTTTTTGCGGTGAGGCAAGCGGAAATCCTGACCACACAAGGGTTTTCCATACTTCTGCAGCGCTGCACGAACGTGCGCACGTGTAAAAAGGTGCGGCCTCGCGTGCGTTGCCGCACCTTTTTACCGGGCCAAACCGCTATAACTGGCGTGTGCGGGCCGTGACTAAGGAAAGCCCCGGCCGTGAGTACAGAGGGCGCGGTGAGACCGAGCACCCAGGCCGTAGAACATCGTGCTCGACAGCAGTGCCCGGCAAGTCACGCGTCATTTGGTTGCGCTTCTGCGCGACGACACTACCAGTCGGTGTTGCAGGTACGGGCTGCTCGAAAACCTAAACGTAAGGCCGCTACGCAGGGCGCAGGGGAGAACACCATGAAAAGCCTGAACTTCCTGACGCATCAGGAAATTTTTCAATAACGCCGCCATCCAGCATCTTTTCGTGCAGGGACAAGCTGCCTTGCTGCCACGCGTATCGCGGTTACTGCGGCAATTGCCCGGTCGACAGCTTCATCAAGCGTGACTATGTTACGGCCATGGAAGGCGTGCCTATCCGCTATGTCGGCAAGTCGCCTGAAGCGGTGCCCGCGCGCGTATATGGATGTCGGCGTAGCAGCGCTCAAGCGTGCGCTGCTGCGTGCGCGCATCAATGTCTACGATCCCAACACCGT
Organism: Candidatus Burkholderia pumila; assembly: GCA_001045575.1. Classification (GTDB taxonomy): domain Bacteria; phylum Pseudomonadota; class Gammaproteobacteria; order Burkholderiales; family Burkholderiaceae; genus Caballeronia; species Caballeronia pumila. Next base: position 9,355 of record LELG01000012.1, on the reverse strand, counting down.
CGAACTGCTCTCCTGCAGAACGTGCATGACGTGTTCGGCAAATAGGAATGGCGCGAGCGTCTGACGTCGATCGCGCGTCAGTTCGGCCTATCGGCCGAACTTTTGAAATCGGCTGCGTGAAATTGCAGGTGTCGTGATGTTGAGCCCGAAAGTCTTCGGACACGTGAACGCGCATTTGCTGGCGCAAAACGCGGTGTCGGAAGATGACAACGGATCGTGCCGTTTTCGCAGCGGCAATGACCGCAAGTGCGCGATCGGTTCGCTGGTGCGTGACAATCTTTACGACGCCGCGCTCGAAGGCGTCGGCATTTCGTACTACCGGCACGCGCAGGACAGCGTGCTATTGCGCACGCTGTACGCATCGAACGTGAATGCTTACAATCCGAACGTCATCGACCTGCTGATCAAACTGGAGCAGATTCACGACGACGCCAGCGTCGAAGACTGGCCGCTGCTGGCGGCATTCGGCAAGCGTCACGCGTTCGTCTGAATCCATGCCACGGCCCAAACGCAGAGACAAAACTGCGGTGCACCCTCACGGGTCGCACCGCAGTTTTGCCATTCGGGCCACTTTTTATTCTGCGGCCCGAACGAAGACGCTTCAGTGCATCTCTTCTTCGGCAGCATCTGGCTGCGCAAGCGCTTGCGCAGTCGCTCGACAGCGACGGCCTTCTTGCGCTTGCGTGCGGTGGTCGGTTTTTCGTACGACTGACGCTCGCGCAGCTCGGCGATCAGGCCGTTCTTTTCGATAGTGCGACGGAAACGGCGAATGGCAACCTCGAACGGCTTGTCCCTTTCCTTTCTTTAAGGGTGATGGTAGTTCGTGACAATCCTGTTTGCTAAACGTATTTCTAAGTGAAGTGCGCGATGCCTTGAAGCACCGCCCGCCGGCACTCCGATCGTCCGCGAGTTTTGGAAAGCTTACATGATTGTCCCTAGGAGATCAAGCTTTCACACGCGAAGGGCATTGGGGTTGCAGTCTTACATTCGGCCGGCCTGTTTGCGCAGGTTCGCACTTGCTGGCCCTGATGGCATACGAAAGCGGAATTCCAAATCTTTAGTCCGGACTTAGCGTCCAAGCGTTCCAAAGGAATTTTCCGCCCCGGATTGACCCGTAAACCCATCACTAGTTTTGCTTGCGCTCCTTGAAATCGTTACAGACCTCTGGCGCCGCCTACACGTCAGGCGTCGCAGAGTAATTCCGAATTCCACTTGGTCCTGTCAAAAGGTACAGACCTCTCAACCACCGCCCAGAGCGTTCTGGCCGAGTACATCGCACTGCGACTGAGCGAGCCCCGCTTATCAGTAGGTATCTTAAGTAGGTGTCGCCCCGCTTCGAAATTCCTAGCTGTTGCGTTCGACCGCCAGTGCCGATCTGATTGCGGCGTCAATCCCAGCCAAGCCGCAAACTGACGTGCGCTTCCGAAGGTCGAAAGATCGGCAACGGTAGACAATACGGCGGTAGCAGTCAGAAGGCCGATGCTCGGGAATGCAATCGCGGATTGCATTTGATGGTTTCGTGACGCCATGTCGACGAGTCGAGCGTCGAGCGCATCCGTTTTATCGCGCAGGACAAATGCCCGAACATGTTTCGCCGGAAGCAACTTGATCTGATGGCCTGCGGCCTGCAGTGTTCGGGCCCAGTGATGAGCGGCCACCGCACGCCTCCATCGCAACGATAGTCGGAGGACGATTCGCGAAGAACTCGGCGACCTTAGCGCGTCTCAGCTTTCGGCGTTCGACTTCGCCCGTGTTCGCATCAACAATGTGAAGCTGGAACACGCTCTTCGCGATGCCCATACCAATGATCGGGGTCATGGAATTGCGTAGTATGATCATATCTCCCGTAGAAGTTGACCGAATCCGCAGTTTGCCACCGTGCGAGCGATCAACGACGTATGAGGCGGGACGACCATGCCATCTGTAGCGGACACGAGCAAAGCGGCCCATGGAGGCAGGAAAAGAGAGAGAGAGAGAGAGTTTGAGATCAACCTACCGCTCGATTGAAACCCAGGCGGCGGTATACGCGCCTCTGTGGGAAACATGAACGCGCATTTCAGAGCCGCTCGCCGTGTTTGCTTGCCATTGTCATTTTCGACGGCGATGGCAGAAAATCGGGCACATTTCTCGATGCGGGCGCGATATTATCAGAACACCGCGCCCGCGCCAAGCCCTTGATGCATCGGAATTAATTCTGTTTCCAAACGCTGGCGTCGTCGAGCAATTGCACGTCTTCGGCGGAAAGCGAGAGGCGCGTGGCTTCGGCAAGACTTTCGAGTTGTCTGACCGTCGTTGCGCTGGCGATAGGCGCGGTCACGCTCGGCCGTGCGATCACCCACGCGAGCGCGATAGTCACGGGCGTCATGTCGTTGCGTTTCGCAACTTCATCGAGCGCGTCGAGAATCTTGAGGCCGCGGTCATTCAGGTACTTCTCCACGCGCGAGCCGCGCGACTTGCCCTGCGTGTCTTCCTTTGTCCGGTACTTGCCTGACAGAAAGCCGCTCGCCAGGCTGAAATACGTGACGACTGCCAGCTTGTTTGCTTCGACCACCGATTCGAGATTGGTTTCATAGCTTTCGCGGTCGTAAAGGTTGTACTCCGGCTGAAGAATCTGATACGCCGGCAAGCCCGAATCCTTTGCCACTTTCAGCGCTTCCTCCAGCCGCGCGCCCGAATAATTGGACGCGCCGATCACCCGCACCTTGCCCGCCTTCACCAGCTTCTGATACGCGTTCAACGTCTCGTCGAGCGGCGTCTTGTCGTCGTCGAGATGGGAGAAATAGACGTCGATGTAATCGGTTTTAAGGCGGCGCAGCGAGTCGTCCACCGCCGCCGCGATATTCGCTGCCGACAGCCCCGCGCGCGTGCTCAGCATGCCGACCTTGGTCGCCAGCACGATCTTGTCGCGCTTGCCGTTTTCCTTGAACCATTTGCCGATGATCGTTTCCGACTCGCCGCCCGAATGGCCATCGACCCAGGCGGAATAGACGTCGGCGGTATCGACGAAATTCAAACCGTGATCGACGAAGGCATTGAGGATGGAAAACGAAGTGCGCTCATCCGCCGTCCAGCCAAAAACATTGCCGCCCAATACGAGGGGCTCAACTTTTATGTCCGACGTACCGATATTGCTTTTATGCATGGATGCTCCGCAAAAGTTGGAACGAACTAAAAAGCATACGCGCGATTGAAAAGCGTTGCTGGACGGGCGGTTGAAAGCCTCTGTTGCTATTCGTTACACAAATCGGGCGCTCACCTCTTAAGTTTTTTTTTCGAGCAGCCCGATAGCCACAAGCAGGCGGCCGGCTATCACCGAAAAGCAGGACCGCCCAGAAATAACTTCGGTGCTCTAGCCATAGCCAGAACTATCTCCAAAGGAGAAATTCAAAATGATCGGTATCGTCAATAGCAACCATCAGCTCCCTGATTGCCCAGCAAAACCTGAACGGCACGCAAAGCGCATTGTCGTCGGGCAAGCGTATCAACAGCGGCGCGGACGACGCAGCCGGCCTAGCGATCGCCACTCGCATAACCGCACAGATCAACGGTTTGAAACCAGGGCGTATCGAACGCAAACGACGACGTGTCGCTCGTTCAGACGGCAAACAGTGGCCAATCGCAGATCGCTGACAACCTGCAGCGTATTCGTCAGCTCGAAGTTCAGGCTTCGAGCGGTTCGCTCTCGACGTCGGACCAGGCAGCACTGCAACAGGAAGTGTCGTAGCGTATCAGCGAAATCAACCGTGTTTCGTCGCCAGCGACGTTCAACGGCAAGAACCTTCTCGACGGTACGGCAGGCAGCCTGTCGTTTCAGGTCGGCGCGAACGTCGGCCAGAGCATCACGGTCGATCTGTCGGGCGCAAACGTCTCAGCAACGACACTCGGCACCGCGGCTAAGGACACTGTTCTGGGCAAGATCGATGGCCTCTCGCTCGATTCGAGCGGTGCCTACACGTCGACCGGCGCGACGATCAGCTCGGTGATCGTAACAGCTGACGGCAGTGGCAGCTTCACCTACACTGACAACACCGACGCAGCGTTCACCGGCTCGAACCTGTTCAGCGCGACGACAGCTGGCGGCTTCACGCTCAAGGGCGCGGCATTCAGCGGCGGTACGGCTCCGTCGACGGGCGCACAAGTCACGGAACTGCCGTCCCTGAACACGGCTTCGAACGTCCCGACCGTTTCGGCGATCGACGTCTCGGCAAGCGGCGGCACAGCAGCAGCAGCGATCTACTCGGTCGACAACGCACTCGCAACCATCAACACGCTGCAAGCAAGCATCGGTGCAACGCAGAACCGCTTCCAGTCGGTGGCTTCGGCTCAGGCTTCGCAAGCAACCAACCTGTCGTCAGCTCAGTCGCAGATCATAGACGCGAACTTCGCCCAGGAAACCGCAAACCCGAACAAGGTTCAAGTGCTGCAACAAGCTGGTATCTCGGTTCTGGCGCGGTTGCGGGCAGCTATGCGGTCAACGTGACGAATGTCGCGTCGGCACAATCGCTGACGTTCGGCGTCTCCTCGACGACGGACCCGCTCGGCACCGACCCATGATCATCAAAGTCGGCAACAAGTCGAGCACGATCACGCTCGACAGCAGCAAAAATACGCTCTCGGGCATTGCATCGGCAATCAATTCGGCGTCCGATAATCCCAGCGTCACGGACACAGACGGCGCGCACCTTGTACTGCGCTCCACGTCGACGGGTCTTGCCAACGCGATCAATGTCGGAGTGACGCCGGACTCGAATTCGGCCAATTCGGCCATCACAAAGCTCGGCGTCACTTCGTCGACCACGACGACCGGATACCGATCCGAACGACTCGACGAAAACCATCACCGTTCCCGAACACACGACCATTGACAGCACGAATGGCTGGACGCAATTGACGTCCGGCGTGGACGTGCATCTGACGGTTGCGGGCACAGCGCTGACGAGCGCATCGAACACGATCAACGGAGCGATCACCGGCGTCAACATGACGCTGACGTCGGATTCCGTCGGCACCACGCAGACCGCTGAGCATCGCGCAGGACGTGAGCGGTCAGAAAACGGCAATCGAAGGCTTCGTTACCGCGTACAACAATTTCATCATGACGGCGGCATCGCTCACGTCGTATGACTCGTCGGCCAGCTCGCAAGATGCGCTGCTCGGCGACTCGATGATGAACACCATCAAGAACACGATCTCCAGCACGATCAGCAAGGCGATCGGGACCGGCACGAGCGCAGTGAATCTCGCCTCCATCGGCATTGCGTTGCAACCGGACGGCACGCTGCAGACCGACGAGACCAAGCTGATCGAGGCGCTCACCAACAACACATCCACGGTCGCCTCGCTGTTCAACTCGACCAACGGCGTCGCGGCGCAGCTGAACACGAGCCTGACGGGCTTTCGGCGACGGGCGGTCTCATCGACGCCCGCACGACGGGCCTGAACAACGACTTGAAAATATCGCGGACCAGCAGACGCAGCTTGCCACGTACACGTCGGATCTCACCACGCAGTACAACACGCAGTTCACCGCGCTCAACACGCTGATGTCGAACATGCAGACGCAGTCGAGCTACCTGACGCAGTTGTTCGGCGGCACCAACAGCGCAGGCGCTATGACGACGAACGCGAAGTAAGCGTGTGCAGAAGAACCGGACATGAACCAACACGAACTAATTCAGAAGACCTGGGCGCTGACCGAGGCGATCGAAGCGGCCGTCGTCGGCGCGCAGGATTGGGCGCAGGCGTCCGAACTAACGCAGGCGCGCACGCCGCTCGTCATGCAGATCGGGCCGGAGCAATCCGGCCGAGTCGCTCGTCACCATTTGCAAGATTCAGGCGAGCATCGAGTCGATCATGGGGCAGGCGCACGCCGCCAACGCGATGCTGGCCGCCCGATGGATCGGGCTCAGGCCGCCGGGCGTTTCAGCAAGCCGCGCGGTTCTGAACTTCATTTACAGCGGGTCGGGGCGTTTTCCGGCTCGTTCGTCCCCGCTTTCCGCTTTGAAGCTGCCTCCTGGCAGCCTTCCGACCCCTTCCCCCTCACGCTCTTCCAATCGCATCGCAACAACCGCGGCTCATGCGGCCCGGCGCAAGCCGGAATTGACGGGTATCTCGCCGCATTGGACGCGGGCGACGCATCTCATAATTCTGACAATCACAGAAGCGTGAACCCAATCATCATGACCGCTAGCCTTCCCTTTGCATCTGTCGCCGAACTGGTCGATGAGCGTCTGTACGTCACCCAGCCGCATCTTCCGCCGCTGAGCGAGTTTCTTCCGTATCTGGAGGAAATCTGGTCGAGCAAGGTGCTGACCAATGGCCGGCTGTTCCATCAGCAACTCGAAAAGGCGCTGTGCGACTACCTCGGCGTGAAACACCTTTCGCTGTTCGCAAACGGTACGCTCGCGCTCATCACGGCGCTGCAGGCGCACCTGATCACGGGTGAAGTCACCACCACGCCGTATTCCTTCGTTGCGATCGCGCATTCGCTGCTCTGGAACGGCATCAAGCCCGCTTTCGTCGATATCGATCCGAAGACGCTGAATCTCGACCCGAAGCGAATCGAAGAAGCGATCACACCGCAGACCACGGCCATCATGCCGTGGCATTGCTATGGCCATCCGTGCGATGTCGAGGCCATTCAGAAGATCGCCGACAACTACAACCTGAAAGTGATCTACGACGCCGCACACGCGTTCGGTGTGCAGACCGGATCCAGCAGCGTGCTGCAGCACGGCGACATGGCCGTGCTCAGCTTCCACGCGACCAAGGTGTTCAATACATTCGAAAGCGGAGCGATCATCGTCTGTTCCGACGCCAAGACCAAGCAGCGCATCAACTATCTCAAGAACTTCGGCTTCGTGGATGAAATCACGGTCGTGGCGCCGGGCATCAACAGCAAAATGAGCGAGGTGAATGCCGCGTTCGGTCTGCTGCAACTTCAGTACATCGATGACGCGCTGGCTTCGCGCAAGAAAAATCGACGCGAGGTTACCGCGAGCTTCTGGCCGGCGTGCCGGGCATCCGCTGTCTCGGAAACGCAGGCGAAACGGTTGCCAACTACTCCTATTTCCCGATTCTTGTCGATTCCGCGTTCCCGCTGACGCGCGACGAGCTTTATCAGAAATTCCGCGACCACGAAGTCATGGTTCGCCGCTATTTTTATCCGCTGATCTCGGATTTTCCGATGTATCGCGGGCTGCCGTCCGCGCATCGCAGCAATCTGTCAATCGCCTCGCAGGCGTCTTCCAGTGTGCTGTGCCTGCCGATCTACCCCCTGCCGATCTATCCCGTCGGTCCGATGCGAGCATCGAAAGGATCGTCGATATCATCAAGGGCTGCTGACGATGAGGCTGGCAATCATGCAGCCTTATTTTTTCCGTTTCCGTACATCGGCTATTTTCAGCTCGTGGCGGCTGTCGATCGCTTCGTTTTCTATGACGACGTCAACTTCATCAAAAACGGCTGGATCAACCGGAACCGCATGCTGTCGGGCGCGAGCCCGTCGCTGAAAATCAGAGACATTCCGATTCAGCCCGGGAAACCTGGCTGCGCAAGATGTTTGAAGTCGATCCGGCACGCTTATGCCAAAGCGCCCCATTATCCGGCTGCCAGCAAACTGATCGAGCAATGCCTGTCGGGCTCGGATACGCACATCTCGACGCTGGCCGCGCGCACCGTCGTGGACGTATGCAAGTACTTCGATATCGACACGGAATTCGTCGCCACATCGACGCAATTCGGCAATTCGGAACTCAAGGGCGTGAATCGTGTCATAAATATATGTACTCGCGAACGCGCCCGGACCTACGTCAATCTTCCGGACGGCCGGGCCTTCTACGATGACGCGACGTTCCATTCGAACGGCATCGGTCTGGCGTTCATCGAACCGAATCTGAGCGCGTACGCACAGTTCAATCAGGCATTTTAGCCGGGCTTGTCCATGCCGACGCACTCATGTTCAATAGCAAAGATCAAGTCCGGGAGAGGCTCTCGGTAGGGTCGGATTCTTGAACGCTTCCGGCTCGCGTGCGATAGGCGGCTATTTCGAACTCGAACTGCCGCCTGCCCGATCATTCCTGCACGACGACGCGCGGCGCTTTCAGTCGGCGCACGCTGCATTTCTTGCGATCGTGCGCTCACTGCGCCCGGCGGCCGTCTGGATGCCCTGGTTCACCTGCGACGCGATGCTGAAGCCGCTGCGCATGGCGCACATACCGGTGAAGCGGTACGCGATCGACCGGCAGTGGCGAGTTCGGGACATCGATCTCCGGCAAGACGAATGGCTCGTCTAGGTGAACTATTTCGGGCTCTACGATCGTCAGGTGGACGACGTGCTCAACCGCTTGCGGCGCGAACGGGTGGTGTCGACAACGCACAGGCGCTGTTGACACAGCCCCGGGAGTGCCTCGCAACGATCTTCTCGCCGCGCAAATTCGTCGGCGGGACGGACGGCGGCTTGCTCGTGACGCGCGAAGATATTGCGATGCCCGAGACAACCGATCCGGCATCGATAGACCGCTGCGCGCACCTTCTGCGGCGCATGGCCGACGATGGCGAAGCAGGCTACGCCGCCTATGCGCAAGCCGAAGAGAGTCTCAGGCATCAGGAGCCGGCTCGCATGTCGGATCTGACGCAGCGCATCCTCGCCGGCATCGACTACGATTCCGTTCGGACGCGGCGCGTCGAGAATTTTACGTATCTTCACGAGAAGCTGGGGCAGCACAATCGCTCGACGTTGCACTTCGACCGCGAACATGTCGTCCCGCTTTGCTATCCCCTTTTCGGCGCGCCAGCGGAATTGCGCGATCGGTTGCAGCGTCAGCATATCTACGTACGCCGACTTACTGGCCCGATGTCGCGGACCGCCGAGAGACGCAGCCCTCGGATGGATCTGCATAGGGTACGGCTGTAGCGCCGTACCCCTGCCACACCACCCGGCATGCGGGTTCGCACCGGGCGGTTCGGGAAATTGAGGTTATGAGAGTCGAGGGGACACCCAGTTAATCAAAGTAAGCAAGGTTCAGCACGCTGTTGCGCCACCAGTGGCGACTGTTAGCCGGCCACCTGTTGGGCCTCATGAGACGGCGCGCCCAGCGCACACAGTTCCCGGTAGATGGCAGCCCCACGGCGCCAGTGTTTAAGCTGGATTGCCCGCAACCGGTGACGCCTCCATTCGTCCAACTCACGCCAGACTCGTGGGGTTTGCGCTAACTCGTCGTATTGGCTTGGGCCGGTACGACCCCAACAACCAATTGCTTGCGAATCGCCGGCCACGCCGTCACCAGATGACGCGTCGTCTGGTCAATGTCCAGTCCGTCCACCCCAGCGGCTCCCTTATTGGCTCGTACCCGCT
>LELG01000119.1 GCA_001045575.1 Candidatus Burkholderia pumila | reverse complement strand
CCCTGCCAGCCATTGCCTGAGTGATGAAACGTCAACAGCGTGACGCTTCGCAACGGCCCTCAGGCTGAGATGGCCTGAGCAATAATCCTTGGCGGCGGCAGAGCTTTGTCTGCTCTTTGTATTTTCCCATAAACCCCTCACGGTTGAGTCCAACCTTTGGGGGGGCGGTTCAGCCGAAGCGGGCATCACGGAACCGCCGATACGCGGGGCGCAAGCCGACGCCAGACCGAACGGTGCTGACAGGCATCGTATTCGTGCTGCGCTCGGGCTCGGGCATCGCTTGGAATCTGCTGCCGCAAAAAATGGGCTGCGGCTCAGGCACGGCGTGCTGGCAGCGGCTGGTTGCATGGCAAGAGGCAGGCGTCTGGCAACGCATCCACGAGGGCGTTGCTTGCTGGCGGAGTTACGCCGTCGTGGCCAACTAGACATGGCACGCGCGATTGTCGACAGATCTTCGGTCCGCGCGATGCTCGCGGGAAAAAACGGCCCGAATCCAACGGACCGGCGCAAGCTCGGCAGCAAGCACCATCTCATCGTCGCCGCGCAAGGTATTCCGCTCACGTGCTGCTTGATTTGCTGGAACAAACTCAAAGATAGCGTCTGGTTAATTTCGCAACAGCTTCTTAGGGAAGCTCGATCAGCGCGCGCGTTTCCCAGTCGACGACCAGTGTGCGCGCGTCCGGCGACGTGAACGTGTAGGTCAGCAGATTGCGTGCCGTCGAGCCAGCCGACGAACAGATCGGCCGTGTGCGCGTTCCAGTGCAGCGCGTTCCACTGGCGATCGAGCACATACGCGGGCACGCCGATGAGGGCGACGGTTTGCAGAAGCGCGGCAGGTGCACCGAGCGACGCGGGGTCCGGGGCAGGATTGCGCTGCGCGGCAAGTTCGAACAGATACGCGCGTTCGGCGCGCGACAGTTGCAGCGCCACGGCGATACGGGCGAGAACATCGGCGGAAGCGGACACGGGACGGCCTTGCTCGATTCACGTGTACCACGTCGGACTAACGCCGCAGAGCGCGCGACCTCCTCGCGGCGCAGGCCGGGCGTGGGCCTGCGGCGACAGCCGTTTCCCGATGCGCGCGGATGAAATCGCCTAGCGCGTGTGCGGCGTTTTTTGACTCATTCATGCGGACGGGTGTCGGCGGTGGTGCGGATACCGGGATAGTTAGTCAGCTTATACTGATACAAGGCGGACTCTATCTTGTATCGATTCATGGCGCTTCGCACCCTTTGAAACCCACAACAACGGATAATGCGATGAAACACCACGATCAGGTCGCCGATGCGTTCGAGTCGACCGCTGCGGCTTATCTCACGAGTGCGGTTCACGCGAGCGGCGCGGACTTGACGGCGCTTTCCGAGACGTGTTCGGCCACATGCGGGAATGCCGTCGTGCTGGACATGGGATGTGGCACGGGGCACGCGAGTTTTGCGGTCGCACCGTATGTCAAGGAGATTGGCTTATGACATCGCGCCTCAGATGCTGGCCACGGTCGATGCCGCCGCCCGGGAACGCGGGCTCCCGTCGATTCGCACGCAGCAGGGCGCGGCGGAAGTCCCGCCTTTCGACGATGATCGTTCGATTGGGTGATCAGCCGCATGAGCGCGCATTACTGGTTCGATGTGCCGGCAGCGTTGCGTGAGGTGCATCGGGTGCTGAAGCCGAGCGGATCAGGTTCATCGATATCGCGGGGATCGACGATCCGCTTTATGACACGCATATTCAGGCGATCGAGGTTTTGCGTGATGCGTTGCATGTGCGGGATTATCGGGCCGATGAATGGATTGCGATGTTTGCTGCTGTAGGCTTCGATGCGCACGTTGCCGAGCGTTGGCGTATTTCGCTCGGGTTTGAGGCTTGGGTTGCGCGGATGTGTACGCCTTCGGAGCGCGTTCGCGCTATTCAATCCATATGGATGGCCGCGCCTGATGAAATTCGGCAATACTTTTCTGTTCAGGATGATTTTTCTTTTCAGTTTGATGCGGTTTGGGTACAGTGTTTTGTGTTTTAGGCTTTGAGCGGTTTCTTTTTGTGGGAAAGCAGCGGCGCTCAGCACAAAGAAAAACTCGAAACTAGCCCGTATTCCTAAGCCCAGCCGCGATCCCATTGATAGTTAAATGAATCCCGCGCCTGAGCCGCACATTCTGATCCCCTGCCCGATGCCGCTTAAGCAACTCCACCTGCAAGTGATTCAAAGGATCGAGATAAGGAAATCGGTTCTTTATAGACCGCGCGAGCAAAGGATTATCAGCAAGCCGCTCCGAGCGTCCCGTAATCTGCGATAGCACATCACAAGTCCGCTCATGCTCCGCGACGATCCGATCGAACACGGTCTTGCGAAACTTTTTGTCTATCACAAGCTGCGCATAACGTGAAGCAACAGCCAGATCGGTCTTCGCCAGAACCATATCCATATTGGAAAGGAGGTTCATGAAGAACGGCCACGTCTTGTGCATCTTGCGCAGCAGATTCAGGCGCTTCGAACGATCCGCATCCGACGAAACACCATTGAGATAAGCCGTCACCGCACTGCCAAACCCATACCACCCGGTCAGCAGCAACCGGCATTGCCCCCACGAAAAGCCCCAGGGAATGGCCCGCAAATCCTCGATCTTGCGCTTCTTCAGATCCTGCAACTTGCGCGATGCCGGCCGGCTGCCGATATTCAACTCCGCGATCTCCGCAATCGGCGTAGATGAGAAGAAGTAGTCAGTGAAGCCAGGCGTCTCGTAGACCAACGCACGGTAAGCGGCCATCGCAGAATCAGAAAGCGTCTGCATCGCCGATTCGAATTTTGGCAGTTCCGCCGGTGCATTCTCATGCGGCAGCAAGGACGATTCCAACGTAGCCGCCACGACCGTCTCCAGATTGCGCCGCCCGATCTCCGGATTGCCGAATTTGCTGGCGATCACTTCACCTTGTTCGGTCAAACGAATCTGACCATCGACGGTGCCCGGCGGTTGCGACAGAATCGCCTGATACGTCGGACCGCCGCCGCGTCCGACCGTGCCGCCGCGCCCGTGGAAGAGCCGCAGCGTCGTGCCGCGCTTCCTGAACAGCGCGACCAACGCCAGTTCCGTGTTGTACAGCTCCCAGTTCGATGTCAGGAAGCCGCCGTCCTTGTTGCTATCCGAATAGCCGAGCATGACTTCCTGCTTGTTGCCCTGATTCCCGATCAGCTTGTTGATGCCCGGCAGCGCGAAAAACTCGCTCATGATGACCGGCGCATTGCGCAAGTCGGCGATGGTCTCGAACAGCGGAATCACCATCACGCCATCGCGCGGCGGATCGTCCTTGGAGTCGAGGTAGCCGCGCAGCACGCCGGTTTCCTTTTGCAGCAGCATCACTTCGAGCAGATCGCTGACGGTTTCCGTGTGCGAGATGATGTAATTGCGCACCGAGCGCGCGCCGAATTTTTCCCGCGTGATGCGCGCTTCTTCGAGCACGCCGAGTTCGCTGCGAGCAAGCTCCGAATACTCCGCGTATGGCAGGCGCAGCGGACGCGGCTGCGCCAGTTCCTTCAGCAATACCTGGCGCTTTTTCTCTTCCGGCAACACCGCATAATTCGCGACGACGCCTGCGCGCTGGAACAGTTCGGTGATGACCGCCTCGTGAATATCCGAGCTTTGCCGCAAGTCGATGCTCGCCAGATGAAACCCGAATACTTCCGATGCGCGCGCCAGCGGCGAGAGCCGCAGCATCGACATGGATGCGCCGTGATGCTCCGCGAGCGAGTTGATTAGCACGTGAAGATCGCGTGTGAATTCGCTGGCGTCGGCGTAAGGCACGGCGCGGCTAGGCCCGGCGCCGCGTCCCGCGCTGCGCACGGCGACGACGCCTTCGCCCAGCCGCACGCGCGCACTCGCCGCCAACCGCGTGTACATGCCGATCAACGCCCGCCGGTACGGCTCGTCCGTGCGATGCAGCGACTGATCCGGCGAAGCATCGGCGAGGGCCTTGACGGCATCGCTCGATCCGGCCAGCAGGTCGGACACGGACAACTCCGCGCCCAGCTTGTGCACCTGCTCCAGATAGTGTTCGAAGATGACCGTCGCCTGCCGCGTGATCGCGGCTTCGAGCGTCGGGCCGGTGACGTTCGGATTGCCGTCGCGGTCGCCGCCGATCCAGCTTCCCATCTGGAAGAACGCCGGCAGCCGCGCGGGCAGGCCGTGTTCGGCGAGCGCGGCTTCGATATCGGCGTAGAGCGCGGGAATCTCTTCGAGGAACGTCGTGCGGTAATAGGACAGAGCGTTCTCGATTTCATCGGCGACGGAGAGGTGCGTCTCGCGCAGCATGCGCGTCTGCCACAGCGACGTTACGCGCGCCCTCAGCACAGCTTCGTTTTGCGCGCGTTCGCGCGTGGTCAGTTCCTGATCGCGTTCGGCGAGCAGGCGGGCGATGTCGTGTTGCGCATCGAGAATGCTCTTGCGCGAGACTTCGGTCGGATGCGCGGTTAGAACCGGCACGATGAGCGCATCGTCGAAAAATTTTTCGAGCAGCTTGCGCGTGGCGCTCACGTTCTTCTGTTGGCCCATGCGGTCGATCGCATACGAGATCGTGCCCGGCTGTGACGCGGAACCGGCCAGCGCATGAATGCGCCGGCGGCGATTGTGATGCCGGTCTTCCGCGATATTCGCCAGATGCGAGAAATAGCTGAACGCGCGCACGACCGACACCGTCTGTTCCGGCGACAACGCGCGCAGCTTTTTCTCCAGCGCCTGCGATGCCTCGCTGTCGTCCTCGCGGCGGAACTTCACGGCGGTCTGACGAATGGCTTCGACGACATCGAACACGGCGTCGCCTTCCTGCTCACGCAGCACGTCGCCGAGCAGGCGTCCCAGATAGCGGATGTCTTCGAACAGCGGCCGGTCCTTGTCGTCGCGCGCGCGGCTCGACGGCTTCGCGCGTTCCGGCGCAGCTTCCGTCTCCACGGACACGCCGTTTGCTTGCTCAAGCGCGCCGGCAGCGGCTTTCGCCTTCTTCTTTTTCTTGACGATGGCCTCTGCGCTCAAGGCTTCAGTAGCCGGAACTTCGGGCGATGCGGCATTGCGGCGCGCTGGACGAGCCGTGCGGGAAGACGTCACAGTGTTCTCCTCTCGAACTGCAACACCAGGGTTCAGTCGGCAAGGTACATCGACAAAAAAGGACGTTTTGGGCGTCGAAGCTCTTGTTTTGCAGCGCCGCTGAGTGCGAACGGACATGCGCGAATGACGCGGCGGCGGTTCATGCGAAAGCCGCCGCACAGTCCTCTATGAACGTCCCGCGCATGCCGGAAGGTGCTTCAGGCAAGGCTTTGAGCGCCGCGCGTCATTAATTGGACCGTGGCGTGCATGCTACCATTATTCGTTATTCTATCCCGTCATCCGATTGAGCTTCAATGGCTGCAATGAATTCCGAGACGCATATCACGACACCGCCTGACATGCTCGTCATCGCTTCGCGAGAAAGCCGCCTGGCGATGTGGCAAGCTGAGCATGTGCGGTGTGCGCTGCACAAATTATATCCACGTTGCGACGTGAAAATTCTCGGAATGACGACGCGCGGCGATCAGATTCTCGACCGCACGTTGTCGAAGGTCGGCGGCAAGGGCTTGTTCGTGAAGGAACTCGAAGCCGCGCTCGCGGAGAGGCGCGCCGATCTGGCCGTCCATTCGCTGAAAGACGTGCCGATGCAGCTGCCCGAAGGCTTCGTACTCTCCACCATTCTCGAACGCGAAGACCCGTACGATGCGTTCGTGTCACCGCACTATGAATCGCTGGAGGCGTTGCCGGCGGGAAGCGTGGTCGGCACGTCGAGCCTGCGCCGCGAAGCAATGATCCGCATGCGCTTTCCGTATCTCGATGTGCGTCCGCTGCGCGGCAATCTGGACACGCGTCTCGGCAAGCTGGATTGCGGCGACTATGCGGCGATCATTCTGGCCGCGGCGGGATTGAAGCGGCTTGGCCTGGAAGACCGCATTCGCGCGCGGCTCGAACCGTCGGATAGTTTGCCGGCGGCGGGGCAGGGCACGCTGGGCATCGAAATTCGCGCGGATCGTCATGATCTCGCCGCGTGGTTGCAGCCGCTGCATGACGAGAAGGTCGCGTTGGCGGTGGAAGCGGAGCGCGCTGTATCGCGTGCGTTGGGCGGAAGCTGCGAAGTGCCGTTCGCCGCGTTCGCACAATGGCAGGGCGATGCGCTACATCTGCGCGGCGTCGTGTCGATGCCGGATGGCAAGCGCGTTCTTCGTGCCGAGGAAAGTGTGCTGGCACTTGATCTGAGCGCAGCGCTGGCGCTCGGCCAGCGCGTGTCGTCCGATCTTGAACAGCAAGGCGCGATGGAAATCGTCAAGGCGCTCTCGACGGCCAGCGGCCCGAACACGCCGCCTTCGGCGCAAAACTCCTGATATGGCGAGCCAACGCCGCGCCACCGTCATCGTCACGCGTCCAGGCGGGCAATCGCCCACGCTCATGTCGCAATTGCACGATGCCGGCTTCGACACGCTCGAACTACCACTGATCAATATCGCGTCCGTGAGTGACGACGCGCCTCTGCGCGCCGCGCTAGACGAACTGGTCGGGCCGCAACGTTACGCGCTGGTCGTGTTCGTCTCGCCGAACGCGGTCAATCATGCGTTCGGACGTTTGCATGCGCCTTGGCCAGTTGAAGTGCCGGTGGCCGTCGTCGGCGCCGGCAGCGTCGCGGCGCTAGCGCGGCAGGGCGTAAGCGCGCCTTCGCATCGCGTGATCAGTCCATTGTCGGACCATGCCAATCCGCGCTTCGACTCCGAAGCGCTTTACACCGCGATAGAAGCCGAGTTCGGCGAGAATGGCCTGGAAGGCAAGCGCGTGCTGATCGTGCGCGGCGACGGCGGGCGCGAATGGCTCGCCGAGCGCATGACCGAAGCGGGCGCTTCGGTCGAAAAAGTCGCCGCGTACCGCCGCATGCTCCCCGAACCGTCGATGCGCAAATGGAAAGCCATCCGCGACCTGATGGCGGACGGCCGCCCGCACGCGTGGCTCCTGACCAGTTCCGAAGGCGTGCGCAATCTCGACGAACTCGCCCGCGAGCATCTCACCGCCAATGAAATCGTGCGCCTGAAACGCGCCGCGCTCGTCTGTCCGCATCCGCGGATTGCCGAAGCCGCGCGGCAGGCGGGTTTTGATAGGATTACGGTGTCTGGCGCGGGCGATGAGCGTATCGTTCAAATCGTCGCCTCGCTTTTCCCGCAAGCTTCCGCTCCGACGGATGCTTCCAGCACAGAAAGACAATCGGCCACGCCGGCCTACCAACCGGCTCAATCACGCATGAATGATTCGAACGATTCCAAGAAAGATTCACCTCAGCCGAATGTGACACCGTCACTGCCGCCGGACACGCCCTTCACGCCATTCGAGCAGCAGAAGCGCAAAGGCGGCGGCGTGGTGGGTATCGCGCTGCTCTGGCTGGTGGTCGTGATTCTCGCCGTCGCCGCGGGCGGGGGCGCCTTCGTCCTCAACCGCAAGTTCGAGCGCAATAACGTGCAGCTCGCACAGAACGAAGCGCAAGACGCCGAACTGCGCGCCAAGGCCGATCAGGCCGCGAGCGCCACGAACGCGCTGAACACGCAAATCATCCAGCTACAAGGCAAGCTCGCCGATGCCGATGCGCACAATCAGGCGCTCCAGCAGCAGTATCAGGACCTTGCGAGCAACCGCGACGACTGGACGGTTGCCGAAGTCGAGCAGATTCTGTCTAGCGCAAGCCAGCAGCTTCAACTGACGGGCAACGTGCAGCTTGCGCTGTTCGCGCTGAAAAGCGCTGACGAGCGGCTCGCCGTCACCAACGGCCCGCAGGTTGTCGCCATTCGCAAGGCGATCGCGTCGGATATCGACAAGCTCGAGTCCGCGCCAACGACCGATCTCACCGGACTCGCCATCAAACTCGATACGGCCATCGACCAGATTAATCAGTTGCCGCTCGCGGGCGAAGCGCCCGTTACGCCTGCGCGTGCGCAGGCAGCGGAAGCGGCGGACAGCGCATCGATTGCGGCGGCGACCAGCGAGCCGCGCTGGAAGGTGCTGTGGCGGCAGATCACGACGGGCATCGGCCAGCAGTTGTCGAGTCTCGTGTCGATGCGACGTCTGGATAATGCCGACGCCATGCTCACCTCGTCCGATCAGGGTTATTTCGTGCGCGAGAACGTGAAGCTGCGCTTGCTGTCGGCGCGTCTGTCGTTGCTGTCACGCAGCGAGCCGACGCTCAAATCCGACCTGCACGCCACCGATGCGGCGCTCGCCAGGTACTTCGACCCGTCGTCGAAAAAGGTCGAAGCCACGCGTGATCTCGTGAAACAGGTGGATCAGGCATCGCTCGCGGTCGCCATTCCGAACCTGAACGACAGCCTAGTGGCTGTGCATCAGTTCAAGCGAAGCGGATGATGACGATTCGAGGACTCATCTGGCTGGCGCTGCTGTTCGCGGTTGCGGTGATCGTCGCGACGGTCGGCGGTTTCAACGGCGGACAGATTTTGCTCGTGATGCCACCGTATCGCGTCGATGTTTCGCTGAACCTGTTCGTGGTCGTGCTCGTCGTGCTGTTCATCGTGCTCTACAGCGTGCTGCGTGCGCTGCGCGTCGTCTGGTCTATGCCCGGGCTCATCGGCGCGTGCCGTAAGCACAGCAAGCAGAACAAGGCGAATTCCTCTTTGCGCGATGCCATCGGCCATTTGTATGCAGGCCGTTTCTCGAAGGCCGAAAAAGCCGCGCGCGACGCCCTGATCGTCGATGACAACAAAGGCGCGGCGAGCCTCGTCGGCGCGAGCGCGGCGCATCAGCTGCACGAATATGCGCGCCGCGACGAATGGCTGGCGCAGGTGTCCGGCAACGACTGGCAGGACGCGCGCCTGATGGCCACCGCCGACATGCGCGCCGATGGCCGCGACGCGGACGGCGCGCTCATCGCGCTGACGGAAATGCAGGCGACTGGCGGCAAGCGCATCCACGCGCAGCAGATCGCGTTGCGCGCGCAGCAGCAGCTGAAGAACTGGGGCGAAGTGCTCAAGCTCGTGCGTATGCTGGAGAAGCGCGAGGCGCTGCATCCGGCGATCGCGGTGAGGCTGCGTCAGGTCGCGGCGGAAAACCTGCTGCGCGACCGCCGCCACAATCCGGACGCGCTGATGGAATTCTGGCAGTCGCTGTCGCCGACGGAGCGCCAGTCGCCGCGTCTCGCGGACCTCGCGGCAGAATTGCTGATCGCGCTGGATCGCCGCGCGGAAGCGAAGAAGATCGTCGAGGATGCGCTGGCGCATAACTGGGACGCGCGGCTGTTGCGGCGCTATTCGGACTGCATTGTCGGGGGCGATGCGTTCCCGCTCATTCAGCGCGCCGAATCATGGCAAAAGGAGCACACGGAAGACGCGGACTTGCTGTTCACGCTCGGTCGCCTTTGTCTGCATCAACAGTTGTGGGGCAAGGCACAAGCGTTTCTCGAACAGGCGCTAAAGCTGGCCGACAACGAGCGGCTCAAGATCCGGGCGCATCTCACACTGGCGCGGTTGTTCGAGCAGCTTGGGGAAGCGGACAAGGCGGCGGAACACTATCGCGCGAGCGTGCTGGCAATGAACGTCGTTTGATGTCCTGCTCGTTTGCCAATGAAAAAAACCCGGCTTTGAACTGACCCCACGAAGTTGGACAGTTAAAGACTACGCGGCCAATGGCTGAGTGTGCTGTATTGCACGGGGCTCAGCCCTTTCAGTTTCAGCTTGATGCGATCGTGATTGTATTAAGT
>LELG01000118.1 GCA_001045575.1 Candidatus Burkholderia pumila | reverse complement strand
TTTTGCCAAAACGTCCTTATTGTCGACGCCCTTCGCGCACGCCAGCACAATCCGCGCTCGCAACGCCAACGCCTGCGCTGTCTTGCGACGTATTGTCAATGCCTTGAGTTGTTCGCGCTCCGAGTCATTCAACACGAGTTCCGCCTTGGGTCTTCCGCTCATCGCCACCTCTTGGAGTACGTGCCGTCCATCGCACAGTACTACAAGCAGCTAATCATTCAATTAATTTTTAACTCACAATATTAGCAGCTCGCGGGAAGAACAGATTATACCGTAAAGGCCCGTTCCTCCGAAGCGCTTCGGCGATGGAAATCGGTCACGATCGCGTGGCAGGCTTTTCTGCGACGGCGCTTTTTTTTTTGCTCGTTCTACGCTGCGGCTTCGAGCCTGTTCAGCAGGCGGCGAATGGCCTATGCGGTGGGGCGTTCCATCGGAAACAGATGGCTGCCGTTCACCCATTCGAAACGCTCGCCGACGATGCGCCGTGTCATCTCCAGCCCCACATGGCGCACTTCGCGCGAATGCGTCCCGGCGATGAATTCCACCGGCACCGGCGCGCCATGCGCCAGCCGCGCGCTCAACGTGCCTGGCAGCGTGCGATAGATCAGATATTCGATGTGCCGGTCGAACGCGAGCGTGCGCGCGCCGTTCGGCTGCGTCTGCGGAATCGCGCAATCGATGTAGGCGGACAAAATGCGCTCGTCCCAGCGCGCGAACGCGGGCTTCGAATGGAAATGACGCCACGCTTCGTCGCGGCTCGCCCAGTGCGTGCGGCGCTTTTTGGTGGCGGCGGGCGACAGGCGTTCGTCCAGCCCGGTCCACTGCGAGACGCGCAACAACTCGGTTTTCCATCCGGCGATGACCGGCGAATCCAGCATCACGACACCCTTCACCCATTGCGGGCGCTTCAGCGCCGCGAGCCGCGACAGATAACCGCCGAGTGAATGGCCGACGAGCCAGACCCTGTATTGCGTGTCGTGATTCGTGCGGCTTATATCGTCGAGCAGTTGATCGGCGAGATACGGCCAGTCGCGCGTGACCGGAAAGCGCGGATCGTGTCCGTATCGCTCGATACTGCGGATCTAGTAATCGTCCGCGAGTTCGGCAAAGATCGTGCGATACGTCGAGGCCGGAAAGCCGTTCGCATGCGAGAAATGGATGATGTCCTTCAAGCGTGTCTCTCTTATTCTGTGTTTTGGGTCATCTAAGTAGTGCGTGTGAGTAGTGCGTGTGTGTTTCCCGGAAACGCTCGAACGTGATTTCCTTGCCGATTTCGACACGCGCCGCGCCGTCGTCATCGCTGCGTGACAGCGCGATATTGCGCATACACAGACAGCCGGATTCGGGTGATGAAAGCGATTACGATAGTCTACCTTCAATATCGCGGCGAGCGGCCCGACGGCGTCGAGGAAAAGCTCGGTTGACGAGATGCGGCTGCCGTGATGTGGCACGATGAGGACATCGGTGCGGAGTGCATTGCGGTTGCGGGCGAGCAGTTCGCGTTCGACGTCGACTTCGATATCGGCGGTGAACAATGCGGATCGTCCTGATGCACTTGTTATCTTCAACACATGCAGGCCTGATGATTCGGCTTGCCCTCCAGCGGACCTTCGCCCGGCCACATGGTCGGGAAGTCCACGTTGTCCCATGTCCAATGCTAACCGGCTACACAGCGCAATGTACTCGTACCTTGCTTGCGTGCATCGGACCATAAAGGATTGTCGGCGGGAAGCGATGCGAGCAGTTGCTTCACCTCCACCGTTTGCAGTACTGCAGGCGCGCCGCCCGAATGGTCCGAATCCGAATGGCTGACGATGAACGTGTCAAGCGAACGCACGCCCGCCGCAAGCAGATACGGCGCGGTGATGCGCTCGCCCGCATGCGTCGATTCGGGGCCGGGGCCTGCATCGAACAGCAGCGCGTGATGCGCGGTTTCGACAACCAAGGCCGAGCCCTGGCCGATGTCGAGCGCCGTGATGCGGAAGTCGCCGTACGGCATGGATGGCTGCGCGGGCGCGAGCAGCAGCCAAGTCAGCGGCGCGGCGAAACGTAGCGGCCAGCCGCGCGGCGCAAGCGCCCATGCAACGCCCATGCAACGCCCATGCATGCCGCGGCAAGCGCAAACGCATTCGGCTACGGCAAACGCCAAAGCGGCGATACCAGATGCGAATGCGCGGCTGAAAAAGCGAGTGCATTGCATAAGAAGGAAAGCGATGCGTGCGCGAAGTGGAATGCAATGACGTCGAGCGGTTGCGGCAAGATCAAACCAGCGAGCGTCGCGGGCGTGATGGGGAAGTTGACCCACGGAATGGTGAAGGCATTCGCAAGCAGGCCGATTAGCGGGATTTGCGAAAACCAAAACCCAATAGACCGTCAGAGGCGCGAACGCAATCGTCACGGCGTATTGCACTTGCGCACCTGAGCGTGCGTGCTGGCCAAGCTTGCTGCAGATGCGTTTCACGCAGGCCACGCACGCATATGCGCAACGAGTGCGACACGTGCCCTTGCCGCTATAGCCGTCGATCCGGCAACCGCCGTTCAGCCGTTTCGACGCGATCGTCGAAGTCTGCTGCGCAAGGACGTGCCTTTACCTCCGCATGGTTCTTCCATTCGACGCGCGCTTCTTCGTCCAGCACTTTCGAAGCTTGCTGTCCGCGAGCAGCACGAACGCGAGCGCCCAGCACAACACCAGCGACGACGCGAGCCGCCGTCCGCACACGTAAGCGATGGCAACGACCGCGAACATCCACGGCGTTCGTTGCGCGGGCACATTGAAGCCCGCGAGCGCGGCGTAAAACGCGGCGAACATCGCGACGCCTAACGCAGCGATTTTCGGTGATGCAACGAGCAAAGGTGCAGCGTATCCACGAATCCTGATGCGCTTCCAGACGAAGCCGCACATCAACACCGCCAGTCCCGCGACGAAACCGATATGCAAGCCCAAAATAGCGACGAGATGACGCGTGCCGGTGACGCGCATGAGCGTCCAGTCTTCCTGGTTGACGGCTCTTGCGCACCGACCGCCAGCGCCGCGACGATGCCTTTATGCCGCGCGTCTTCAAGCACATGCTCAATCCGCGAGCGCAAGCGCGCACGCAACCGATCGATCATTAACGAAGGACCAAACGCGTCATTCGGCAAACGGCGTCCCGACGAAACCGACCCCGTCGCGCGGATTCCGCGTTCGAGCATCGCCACTTCCATATCGCGGAGATTGAAGTTCGCTTCGCCATGCGGGCGTTTGAGGCGTGCTTGCAGCGTCCAGCGCTGGCCTGCTTCCAGACCCAGAGACGCGATCCAGAGCAATCGCACGATGCGCGAAGTCGCTCAACCCCGCGCCATTCGATTCGACTTCGAAAAGAAAGCGCGTGCCGTGTGAAAGCGCGTGCCGTGTGAAAGCGCGTGCCGTGTTCGCCCGGCTCGGGCAGGCTGCGCACGAAGCCACTCAGTTCGATATTGCGTTGTTCATATGCAAGCGGAAGATGAGCCGCCAGCCGGATATAAGCACGCAGCGAACCATAAGAAAATCCAAAGACGCACGCTGCGACGACAAACATCAGGCGGCGCCGGACATAGACCGCGCCTGTCAGCGCGATCAGACAACTTAACAAGCAAAGCCAGACAGCAGGCAAAACCGCCGGCTGCTGCAACGCCCAAACGCCCAACGCGAAGCCGAGTAAAACCGCACGCACACACCCTCTCTCATCGAGAGATATACGACAAATTATGTCGATGCTGAGCTTCAGCCGTGGCAGCGCATCGAGCGCATTAGCCGTTGTGCCTATGGCAAGCGCTGGTTTGTTGATGTCGCGCAACTCCGCCAGCACTTCGCAATCGCCTGCGCCTGATCGGGCGAATTGCGGTCTTTGTAACGCCACGGAGGCGCAATGTCGGGCGCATCGGTTTCCAGCACGATTGCGCTCAGCGGCAAGTCCGCCGCGAGCCGCCGTATCCTGCCGCGCCCGTTCGAACGTGAGATTCCCCTAATCCCAGATACATGCTGTGTGCGATAAACGCCTCGGCCTGCTGAAAACTGCCATTGAACGCATGCGCGATGCCGCAATGCACGTCATGCACGCGCAAACCCTTCAGCACCTTGTCCTGCGATTTGCGCACATGACAGATCACCGGCAAGTCGAACTGTCGCGCCAATCTTAAGCTGTTCATAATTGTTGGCATGCGTCGTCGAGTGCCGGCACGAAATAATCCAGCCCGATTTCGCTGATGTCCATGAAGCGCGGATCGTCCAGACTCTTTTCGATTTCCTCGCTGAGCACGCGCAGATTGTCTTCTGTAGCGCGCGGCGTGAACAAAGGATGGATGCCGAGCGCATACGCCCCGCCCTCGATCCGATGCGTCAGTTCCCGCACCGTCACGAAGTTCGCACGCTCGACGCCCGGAATCACAATACGGTCGACGCCCGACGTGAGCGCATTGTGTGTGCGCGACGGTGTCGCGATTGGCGTCGAATTCACCTGCATCGAGATGACAGTGCGTATATCGATCCACATGACGCGCTCCGACAAGCGACGACGTTAGACGGGAACGGGCGGCTCTTCGTACAACACGCCATCACGCAAGCGCATGATGCGGCCGCAACGCGCCGCGATATCCGCATTGTGCGTGACGATCACGAAGCTCGTGTTCAGCGTCTGCGACAATTCCAGCATCAGGTCGAAGACCGCGTCCGCGGTGCCAGTGTCGAGGTTGCCGGTCGGTTCATCCGCGAGCACGCAGGCAGGATGCGTCACCAGCGCGCGCGCGATGGCCACGCGCTGACGCTCGCCGCCCGACAACTCGCCCGGCCGATGCTTCGCCCGGTGCCCGATGCCTACGCGCTCCAGCATCGCCAATGCTTCCTTGCGCGTCTGATTTTCCGGTGTGCGGCGGATGCGCAGCGGCATCGCCACGTTATCGACGGCCGTGAATTCCGGCAGCAGATGATGAAACTGGTACACGAAGCCGAGCACGCGGTTGCGCAACTCGTTGCGTTCCTTCTCCTTCATCTCGGTGAACGGCTTGCCGAGCAGCGAGACCTTGCCCGCGCTCGGTTCATCCAGACCGCCGAGCACATGAAGCAGCGTGCTCTTGCCCGAACCGGACGCGCCAACGATCGCCAGCTTCTCGCCGCGCCGCACTTCCAGTTGCGCGTTGTTCAGCACCTGCACGTTGAAGCCGCCCTGCACGAAGGTCTTCGAGACCGACGTGGTATGCAGAACGATATCGTGTTCGTTTGAAGTTGAAGTCATGTTACTCATAACGCAGCGCCTCCGCCGGACGCACCTTCGCGCCGCGCCAGCTCGGATAGAGCGTCGCCAGCGACGACAGCAGGAACGCGATGACGCCGATCTTGATGACATCGCCCGCCACGAGTTCGGACGGCAATTCGCTGATGAAATAGACCGAAGGCGGCAGGAACTGCACGTGGAAAAGCTGCTCGATCAGCGGCACGAGCCACGGAATGCTCGACGCGATCAGACAACCCAGCGTGACGCCAATTGCCGTGCCGATAAAACCGATCGTCACGCCCTGCACCACGAAAATCTTCATGATGGAGCCGGGCTGCGCGCCGAGCGTTCGGAGAATGGCGATATCGGCTTGCTTGTCGGTGACGGTCATCACCAGCGACGACACCAGATTGAACGCCGCCACCGCAATGATGAGCGTCAGGATGATGAACATCATGCGCTTCTCGATCTGCACGGCGGAGAACCACGTCTTATTTTGCTGCGTCCAGTCGTGCAGGTAAAGGTCGCCGGAGAGCGTATGCGCGAGCGCGCGCGTGACTTCGGGTGCGCGCTGCACGTCCTTCAGGCGCAGGCGCACACCGGTCGGCGCGGGCAGTCTGAATAGCCCCTGCGCGTCCTGGATCGAAATCAGCGCGAGCGTCGAATCGTATTCATAGTGACCGGATTCGAAGATGCCGGCCACCGTGAACTGCTTGAGGCGCGGCATCATACCGGCGGGCGTGATGGTGCCTTCGGGCACGACGAGCGTGACCTTGTCGCCGTTCATGACGCCGAGATTGGTTGCCAGATCCGCGCCCAGCACGATGCCGAATTCGCCCGGTTTCAGATTGGTCAACGCACCCGCGCGCATTTCCTTGCAGATATCCGACACTTGTGGTTCCAGTGATGGCTCCACGCCGCGCAGCGCGACGCCGCTCACCGCGCCCTGGCGCGTCAGCAGCGCCTGCGTTTCGACATACGGCACCGCGCCGATTACTTCGGGATTCTTGCGCGCTTCCTGGGCGGTCAGTTGCCAGTTGGGCATCGAGCCGGTCGGCGAGAAGATTTCGACGTGCGCGAGCACCGACAACATGCGGTCGCGCACTTCTTTCTGGAAGCCGTTCATCACCGAGAGCACGACGATCAGCGCCGCGACGCCGAGCGCGATGCCCGACATCGACACGAGCGCGATGAAAGAGATGAAGCCGTTGCCTGTCGCGCGTTTGCTGGCGCGCGTGTAGCACCAGCCAATCTGCCATTCGTACGGGAGTTTCAAGCGAGTCCTTGTTTCTTCGGTTGCTTTGCCGCGGTCACGTATCGGATTACGTGTTGGCGCTTGCGACGGATGCGCCGGCGCGACGAGACGACACATCGCAGACGGGGCCGAACGTGAAATTTAAGAAAGTTTGCCATATGTGGGCGATATCACGTCAGACGAACTGCTTTGGGGCAGCAATGGGCCACCGATAAGCGCCGCCGCTTTCGCCTACAATGCCGACCATGCCCGCGCCCGCTCTCCACCTCCTCCTCCCGTTCGCCCTGCCCTCGGCCGCCGATGCCGCCACCGCACTCCACGGGCTGGAAAGTGCGGCGCTCGACCGCCTGCTCGCCCGCGCCACGCTTGCCGAACGCTCCATCGGCAAAGACTTTCAACGCACGCTGCCGCACGAACGCTGGATCTCGTGGCGTTTCGGAGCGGTGACGCCCGTCGACCAGCGTTACGCCGACGACGCCCCGCTCGCACCTTTCATGCTGCTCGCCGATGGCGGCACGCCCGACGATGCGTTGTGGGCCTGCATCGAGCCGGTGCATGTGCGGATCGCGCACGATCATCTCGCGCTTATCGATCCGGACACGCTCGGTGTGCGTACCGAAGAAGCACGCACGTTGTTCGAGGCGGCGAAACCGGTCATCGAAGACCTCGGCGTGACATTGCAGGCGCCGACGCCGCTGCGCTGGTACGTGTCGGGCGAGAAACTCGGCACGCTGGCGGGCGCATCGCCGCTGCGCGCGACGGGGCGCAACATCGAAATCTGGCTGCCGCACGAAGCCCGCACCGGCGAGCGTTCGCGCGCGTGGATGAAGTTGCAGAACGAAGTGCAGATGGCCTGGTTCGAGCATCCGCTGAACGTCGAGCGCGAATCGCGCGGATTGCCCGCGATCAATTCCATCTGGCTGCACGGACAAGGCGCGCTGCATCCCGTCACGAGCCCGTTCATCCGCGTCATGTCCGATGCCGCTGCCACGCGCGGTCTGGCGCTTGCGGCAGGCATTGTGCCGGCCGCGCCGCCGGAATCGTTCGCGACGTTCGCATCGAATGCCGATGCGGGCACGACGCTCATCGAACTCGATTCGTTTTCTGCGCCGTTCATCGAGCAGGATTGGGCGCGGTGGAATCAGTCGCTCAGGGAACTGGAAGCCGCGTGGTTCGCGCCCGCGCTTGTCGCACTGACGGACGGCTCGCTCGCGCGCCTCGGCATCACGCTCTGCGGCGACACCGGTTCGGTCACGCTCACCGTCACGCGCGGCGACTTGCGGAAATTCTGGCGCCGCCGGCCGCTCGCAGCGCTTTTCATCGAATAAAGACCGTCATGACGCGAATCGTCACCCGCGCCTCCTCTCCCGCCGATGCCGAGGCGCTCATGCGTTCCGGCCTGCATCCCGTCATCGCGCGTTTGTACGCCGCGCGCGGCGTCACGTCGCTCGATGAAGTCGAGACCGAATTCAGGTGCCTGCACGCGCCCGTCGCGCTCAAAGGCTGCGGCGATGCCGCCGTCGTGCTCGCCGATGCGCTGGCCGCGAACAAGCGCATGCTCGTCGTCGCCGATTACGACTGCGACGGCGCGACCGCCTGCGCGGTGGCCGTGCGCGGGCTGCGCATGTTCGGCGCGCGGATCGACTATCTGGTGCCGAACCGCTTCGAATATGGTTACGGGCTGACGCCGGAGATCGTCGAACTGGCGGCGGCGCGCGGCCAGCCGGACTTGCTGATTACGGTCGATAACGGCATCGCCAGTGTGGATGGCGTCGCGGCGGCGAATGCGCGTGGTATCGAAGTGCTGGTCACGGATCATCATCTTCCCGGCGATGAGTTGCCGGATGCTCGTGTCATCGTCAATCCAAATCAGCCGGGCTGCGAGTTTCCGAGCAAGTGCATCGCGGGCGTCGGCGTGATATTCTACGTGTTGATCGCGTTACGCGCCAAATTGCGCCGCCGTGGCGTGTATGCCGATGGCACGCCCGAGCCGCGTCTGGACGGCTTGCTCGATCTCGTCGCGCTCGGCACGGTCGCCGATGTCGTCAAGCTGGACTGCAACAACCGCATTCTGGTTGCGCAAGGCCTGAAGCGGATTCGCTCGGGGCGTATGCAGCCGGGCATCGCCGCTTTGTTCCGCGCCGCCTCCCGCGATGCGCGTGCCGCTTCGGGCTTCGATCTCGGCTTTGCGCTCGGGCCACGGCTCAACGCGGCGGGCCGGCTGGCGGATATGTCGCTGGGCATCGAATGTCTGACGACGGACGATATCGGCCGCGCGTGGGAACTCACGCAGCAGCTCGACGGCATGAACCGCGAGCGGCGCGAAATCGAAGCGGGCATGCAGCAGCAGGCGCTTGCGGAGCTTTCCGCGATCGAACCGGGCGAGCGTGCGACTTTGACGCTTTATGATCCGGACTGGCATCAAGGTGTGATCGGGATCGTCGCAGGGCGGCTGAAGGAGAAGTTTCACCGGCCATCATTCACGTTCGCACATGCTGATGACGATGGCTTGTTGAGTAAAGGCTCCGGCCGCTCGATTCCTGGTTTTCATCTGCGCGATGCCGTCGATCTCATTTCCAAGCGTGAGCCGGGGCTGATTCACAAGTTCGGCGGTCACGCGATGGCTGCGGGGCTTACTCTCGCCACAGCAAATATTCCTCGCTTTACTGCCGCGTTCGAAGCTGTGGGCCGCGAATGGCTGACGGCGGATGCGTTATCGCGGACCATCGAAACGGATGGCGAACTCGAAGACGCTTATTTCACGCCGGCATTCGTCGAGTTGATCGATGGCGCGGTCTGGGGTCAGGGCTTTCCTGCGCCAACTTTTTCGGGCGAGTTTGAGGTGGCTTCGCAGGCGCTGGTGAAAGACAAGCATCTGAAGCTGTCGCTCTTGCGCGGTCGGCAACGCTTCAACGCTATCTGGTTCAATCACGTCGATCCGCTGCCCGCTCGGGCTTTCGTTGCTTATCGGCTTGTCAGCGATTCCTGGAATGGCGTTGCGCGGGTGCAGATGATCGTTGAATACGCTGGTTGAGTTTTTTGTCGTGCGTCGTGCAAGGGGCTTCTGGTGTTTGGGCTTTGGCAGTAGCCGCCTCTCCCCGGAGTCCCCGGCTGAGCTTTACCCACAGTCCGGTTGTAAACTGGATCGGAGGGTGTTAAGGCGCGTCTGCACAATTCGTTTCAGACGCGTGCGACAGGCGTGG
Organism: Candidatus Burkholderia pumila; assembly: GCA_001045575.1. GTDB lineage: Bacteria > Pseudomonadota > Gammaproteobacteria > Burkholderiales > Burkholderiaceae > Caballeronia > Caballeronia pumila. The sequence continues at coordinate 107 of LELG01000118.1, read as the reverse complement.
ATGTAGGCTCGACGGAAAACAATATGCGTTGGGAGCCCCCTCTCTCCTCACCTCGCACGGCCTGTCGATGCCGAGGTCGGTCACGAAGTCGATACCATCCAGAGGTT
>LELG01000117.1 GCA_001045575.1 Candidatus Burkholderia pumila | reverse complement strand
CCGGAAACGGCGGCTGCCCGGTCTTCCCCCTTTGGATAATGCGGCTCGATCAGCTCAATCAACCGCGACCACGGCGCCACTTGTCTCATCTGCTCCCCAAAATCCCGCTTGCGCGTGCGCTTGGTTGCCTGAAGGTTGGCGCGCTCGGCGTCTTAAACAGATCGAGCGGATCGCCGACGCGCTGCGCCTCGCTCAGTTGCGCGAGACGTTGCGCCGAACGCGCGGCACGGGCGAGCTTCTTTTCGGCATCGGCATGGGAAGCGCCTTGAGCACCGCCGGCGGACGTCGCGGCCTGCGCGCGGCGGCGCGGCGTCGAATGCCGGGCGCTGTCGCCCGTGGGACGTGCTAAATCTCTTTTTGCTGCGGAATCTGGCATAGGTTCGAAAGGCGGCGGCCGGGACAGCAAACGCAAAGCACCGGGCGGTCCGGCGATGCTTCCGAGAGGCGGCATTGTTGCACGGCGGCGCTCGCGGGAGCGCCGCCGTGCGTTAAGTGAGCGGTGTTTCCAGTTCAGTTTCAGCTTCCGTCGTTTTCGCGAAACTCGCGCACCACGTCCAGTTGCCGCAATCGCTCGCAAATCGCTATATTCCGCCGCCGATGCGCGCGACAACTCGACCATCACTTCATCGTATTCCGGCGATTCATCGCTTTGCTGCACGACGAACTACTTCACGCGCACGCTGCCCGGGCCGAGCGCTTCGTGCAACGCGTGAAAGGAGAGTGGGCCGCGATCGATGCCGTATACAGCCCGCCGCCCGCCGCCCACCGCCAGCCCGATGGCTGCGACGAACCACAGGCTCGCGGCTGTCGTCAGCCCGCGCCGAGAAAGCCAATGCCCGACACCACCTGCACCGCGACCCGTGATGGATCGAGCACGACATGCTCGGCCTTGAAGGCATCGGCGAAACCGAATGCCGACACGATCATCGAGCCGACGCACACCAGCATATGCGGGCGCATGCCCGCGCCGCCCACGCGAGCCGTTCGCGCTCGAAGCTGATCACGCGCCGAGCGCGGCGGCCAGCACGAGGCGCGAAATGGGTTCGACATTGCCCAGCATGGCGTTCGCCTCCTCTCGTTCTCCGGTTGTTCGTGGTTATTCGTGCTTAGTCGTGGTTGTTGGTTCAGTGTGTTGCCGGGAACGCCCGCGCGCGGGAAGGCCAGTTTGCTATGCTTCTCAGTATGCTTCTCAGCTTGCGCGCCGCTCGTTCGAAACGCGCCGCGCTCGTCCGAACTTTCAAGTAGAACTTGTCTTATGCAGCAATACGAAACGATGCAATCGACAAACCCGGATTCGCCCTCGGCACTCCGTTCGCACTACGCGAACATCGTGCTGCCGGTGTGGCGCGGATCGGGCTTCAACGCGGCGCTCAACCTGCCGTTCGAAGCCGTCATGCCCGGCGATCACGCGCCGTTGCCATCGAAGCGTTATCGCGCGATGGCGTGCGCGCGCCAGCTTTTCGTTTTCTCCGATGCTGGCGATCTCGCGCATGCGAAGACGCTGTTCGCATCGTTGCGGCACTACTTTCAGGACAAAATAAATGGCGGATGGTTCTATAGCGTCGATGCGCACGGCGCGCCGCTCGAACGCCAGAAGGACTTATACACGCATGCATTCGTCGTGTTCGCGTGTGCGCATTACGCGCGCCGCAGCGGCGATTCGGAAGCCTTCGCGCTGCTGAATGAAACGTCGCGCTTCATCGAAGCCCGCTTTTCGAACGACGGCGCGCTGCTCAACGCCGTGCTGTCGGAAGACATGAACACCATGCTCGAAGGACCGCTGCAGAATCCGCTGATGCATCTGGCCGAAGCGTGGCTCGCCGCCCGCGACACCACCGGCGATGCGGTGTTCGATCATCGTCTGGCCGCGCTTGCACAGGCCATCGCGGACACGTTCGTGCACGAGCCGACGGGTTGCATCGCCGAATTGCCGATCGGCGTGCCGGGCAACCGGCTGGAACCGGGGCATCAGTTCGAGTGGTATTTTCTGGCGCTGGGCAGCCAACACGCCGCGTTCACGGCAACGAAGCTGGACGCGTGTCTCGCGCGTGCGTTCGAGTTTGTGGAACGGAACGGCGTCGACACGGATACGGGCGACGTAGTCGCCGCGCTCGACGAAACCGGCCACGTGATCGATTCCACGCAGCGAATCTGGGCGCAGACGGAATATCTGCGCGCGATGACCACGCGCGGCGACGCGCTTTCGGAGCAAATCAAAAAATACGCCGTGCGCTTTCTGCATGCGCGCGGCTGGATCGAATGCCGCTCGGGCAACGGCGAGATTTCACGCGCCGAAATGCCGTCGACGACGCCGTATCACCTGGCTACGGCGTATGCATCGTTAAAAGATCAGGCAATCTGAAACGCCAACACCGCCGCCTTCAGCTGCCGCGTCTGCTCATGCAGCGACGGCCTGCTCGACGAGCGCCGCGTTTTGCTGCGTCATCTCGTTCATCTGCGTGACGGCCTGATTGACCTGTTCGATGCCCACGCTCTGCTCCATCGACGATGCGCTGATTTCCGCCATCATCTGCGTGACGCGTGAAATCGATGCCGATACTTCGCGCATCGCGGTGCTGGCGCGCTCAACGAGCACCGAACCGTCGCTCACCTGCGCGACCGACTCGCCGATCAGTTCCTTGATTTCCTTTGCCGATTGCGCCGAGCGTTGCGATCAGCCCGCGCACTTCGCCCGCGACGACCGCAAAGCCACGTGCCTGCTCGCCCGCGCGCGCCGTTTCCACGGCGGCATTCAGCGCGAGAATGTTGGTCTGGAACGCGATGCCGTCGATGACCGAGATGATTTCCGCGATCTTGTCCGAGTTTTCGCGATCACGCGCATTTTCTCGACGACGTCATCGACCACGCTCGCGCCGCGCTAAGTGGTGTCGAGCGCGCGCGAGCGCATTTGCTTCGCGCGTGTGTTCGGCGTTTTGGCGCACCGTCGCCGTCAGATCTTCCATGCTCGATGCCGTCTCTTCCAGCGAGAGCCGCCTGATTCTCCGTGCGCGCCGACAGATCGGCGTTGCCGCTGGCGATTTCATCGGTGCCGAAGTTGAAGAGTCCGAGGTTTCGCGCACGGTTTTTCACGGTGCTGGCGACGCTCGCCTGCATCGCCGCGAGGCCGGCGAACAGATGGCCGATTTCATTGTTGCCGCGATCCGCCCGCTCAAATCGCCCTGCGCAATGCGGTCGAAGTGACGCGCCGCTTCTTCCAGCAGCGCGATATGCGCGAGCACCACGCCCGCGATCAGTGCCACCAGCACGACGATGCCGACAGTGCGCTACTACGCGTAGCGCGTGTCGATCGAGGACAGATAAGCGCGGCCCGCTTCATCGCCGAATTTGACGAAGTTCTGTTATTCCGTGAGGTAGCGGTCCTGGAAACTTTGCGTCGGCTGGTCGTGTTGGAATCGAGATACTAGATGAGTTCGCCGAGCGCTTTCGCTTATTTCGCCTGCAGCGCGCTCGCGCGGGCGATGTTTTCATCGCCGATCTTCGGGGCCGTGAGGAACGCGGAGAAGGACTTGTCCGCCGCGGCGGTCTGCTCGCGCACGTGCTGCACGATCTTGGTCGTGCTCCGTGCCGCTGCGGACCATGCGCGTCCCGGTGCGGGAGAAGTTGATGCGCGCATTCATCAGATGCTGCGTGGTCTCGTTTGACCGCGTTGACTTGCTTCAATGCGATGTCGGAGAGATTGCCGACATCGCCGTGTGTACGAGAGAGCGACCAGAAACCCAATCCTTCGGTCACCCAATTGGAAAACGAAAACACCACCAGAATTGCGAGCAAACCCGTCGAAACCTTGATCTTCGCAAACGTTACCGACACCTGCACTTTCCGTAGTTGAGCCGCCTCGTCCGATAGAGTCCGTTGTGAGGGCGCATCCCCGGCGGCGATAGTGCGGGTTTACGGCAAAGCGGTGAATAAGCTTGAATCGTTTTCGTGCGGCGTTGTCAATCGTCAAAGAAGTGCCTCGCTGCCCGCGCCCGGAGCTGCGAAACGCACCCCAAGGAGTGTCCGAATGGCCGAAATCGCTGATATCGCGCGCGGTGCGCTCAATGCGCAACCGTTTAGCGCATTGCTTGGAACCAAATTGATGCAGGTTGAATTCAGCGAGTCTTACGCTGTGTTTGCCGATCAGGGACGAGCTCAGGCAGCAACACGGTTTCGTGTATGGCGGCGTGGTGAGTTATCTGGTCGACAATGCGCTGACCTTCGCAGGCGCGCGTCGTGTCGGGCATAACGCAGGCAACCTGTCAGTGCGATGTTTTCGTGACCGATGGCGGCGCGGAACGGCTCGTCGCGGTGGCTCAGGGCACAATCACGCGGATTTCTGAAACATCCGTGGCTTCCGAGCTGGAGCCGGCGGTTTTTCATGCTGGATTCTTCTGCGCTCCGATTGAAAAAGACCTCGCCGAAGCGAGGTCTTTTTTCGTTTACTTTGCCGCGACGGTCTTCTGCGTCTGCTCGCCCAGACCCTGAATGCCGAGCTTCATCGTCTGACCAGCCTTCAGGTACACCGCGTTCGGCTTCACGCCCATGCCGACGCCCGGCGGAGTGCCCGTCGAAATGACATCGCCCGGTTGCAGGCTCATTACTTTCGACAGATACGCGACCAGCTGCGCGACCGTGAAGACCATCGTCTTCGTGTTGCCGTTCTGATAGCGCTTGCCGTCGACTTCGAGCCACAGGTCGAGCTTCTGCGGATCGGCGATTTCGTCCTTCGTGACCATCCACGGGCCGATCGGGCCGAACGTGTCAAAACCCTTGCCCTTGTCCCATTGCGTGCCATGTTCAAGCTGCCATTCGCGCTCGGACACATCGTTGATCACGCAGTAACCGGCGACGTAATCGAGCGCGTTGGCTTCATCGACATACTTCGCTTCCTTTCCGATGAGCACGCCCAGTTCCACTTCCCAGTCAGTCTTGACCGAGTTACGCGGGATTTCGACGTCATCGTCCGGGCCGTTGATGGCGCTCGTCCACTTGTTGAAGATGACCGGCTCGGTCGACACCGGCAGGTTCGATTCCGCCGCGTGATCCGCGTAGTTCAGGCCGATGCACACGAACTTGCCCACGCGTCCCACGCACGGCCCGATACGCGGATTGCCGTCGACGACCGGCAGCGTCGCAAGATCGGTGGCGCGCAGTTTGGCCAGGCCCGCTTCGGTCAGCGTGGTGCCGGCGATGTCATCGACGACCTTCGACAGGTCCCGAATCTGGCCCTCGGCATCCAGCAAACCCGGTTTTTCCTGACCCTTGGGGCCGTAACGAAGCAGCTTCATCTAGTTGATCCTCTATTACTTTGAAGTGGAAAAGAGTGGCTGATCGGTTCGCTTAGTTCGACCAGCCGCCGTCGATGATGTGAATCTGTCTGGTCGTGAACGACGATTCGTCGGAGCCCAGATACAACGCGAGATTGGCGATTTTCTCCGCGCGGCCGACGCGCCCCATTGCCGCGCGACGAACACGGCCTGAATCTGATCGACGCTCGCGCCCTGCGTCTTCGCCTGCTCCGCGATGCGCTCCTTCAGCGACGGCGACTCCACCGTGCCCGGACAGATTGCATTGCAGCGGATGCCGCGCGTAACGAAGTCGGCGGCAACGGCTTTGGTCAAACCGATCACGGCCGCCTTCGATGCGCTGTACACGAAGCGATTCGGCACGCCCTCACGCTCGATGCCGACGACGACATGTTGATGATTGAACCGCCGCCCTGCTCCAGCATCTTCGGCAAAAACGCGCGAATCGTACGATACATGGCCTTGGCGTTGGTCGAACGCGAAGTCCCAGTCCTCTTCGCTCGCTTCGAGGATCGAACCGGCGTGCACGAAGCCCGCGCAGTTGAACAACACGTCGATGGAACCGATTTCCTGCGCGAGCGCATTGATGGCCTGCGTGTCGCGCACATCGAGCTTGCGCACGTCGAACGGCTTGCCTTCGAGCGATTCTCGGTGCGGATGTCGGTTGTGATCACGCGCGCGCCCTGCGCCGCGAACAACTCCGTAGTAGCGAGCCCAATGCCCTGTCCCGCCGCCGTGATCAATGCCGTCTTGCCTGCCAGTCTTTGTACCATCCATCGCTCCAGTCGAAGTTATTTTTGAGACATGTCGGGTATTCAGCCGGTTCTCTAAAGCGGCCTTTTTTGAGCCTACAGGCGGTAGAACGCACGGGCGTTCGCGCCGAAGATTGCATCCTGATCGGCTTTTTCGAGATGCGAGGTCAGTCTTTTGGCCGATGCGTGCCAGTCAGTGTAACTGCCGTTCAGGTTCACGACCGGCCAATCGCTTCCCCACATCAGACGTTGCGGTCCGAATTGTTCCAGGAGATGTTTGACGTAGGGTTTCAAGTTTTCGTCGTATTGTTGGTTTTGTTCCTGTGCGGATTCGGTGACCAGGCCCGAAAGTTTACAGTAGAGGTGATTTTGCGGAAGCTTCGCAAGTTGCGCAATGCCATCGGCCCAGGGTTGCCAGCCTTTTTCGATGCCGTTGCGAATCGGCGGCTTCGCGCCGTGATCGATGACGACTCTGAGTTTCGGATAGCGCTCGGCGAATCGGATCAGCGAAGGGATATGCCGCGCGAAGATCAGCGCGTCGAAGGCGAGATCGAGATCGATCAATCGCTCGATGGCTTTTTCGAGCGGCGCATGTTCTATCCACGTATCGTCGGGCAGGTCTTGCAGCATCGGACGCACGCCCTTGAACTTCGGATCGTGCACGAACTTGTCGATGATCGCGGGAGCATCAGGCGAATCGAGCGGCACCCAGCCGACCATGCCCGCGATCGAATCTTCTTTGCGGGCGAGATTGAGCAGATAGCGCGTTTCATCGATTGTCGGCGCGGCCTGAACGACAACCGTGCGTCTCACATCGGTCGTTTGACGCAGTGGCGCGAGGTCGTCGGGGTCGAATACGCGGTAGAGCGGTTTCATCTCCGGCGTGAGCCAACCGTAGTCGCCGCGCGCCGGGTCCCAATAGTGTTGATGCGCGTCGATGCTCATCTTTGCCTTGATCATCGCGGCACCGGCGCGTCGAGATAGAGCAGGCCTTCGGCACGCAACGCGTCCCAGAGCGCGGCAGGAACGGGCGTCGCAAACGAGGCTGCGTTCTGACGCACTTCATCGGGCGTGCGGGCACCCATCAGCACGGTGGCCACGACTTTATGCGCATAAGGAAACTGGATGGCCGCCGTCGATAGCGCAACGCCGTAATCGCGACACACGCGCTCCAGTTTTCCGACGCGTGCGATAATTTCCTTCGGTGCGTCGCCGTAGTTAAATTTCAAATCGCCATGCGCGCGGGATTCGAGTCCATGCGCGAGGATGCCCGAATTGAACGCGCCACCAAGCAAAATACTTACACAGTGTTTTTCGCATTCGGGTAATAAGTCGTCGAGCGCTTTTTGTTCGAGCAACGTGTATCGGCCTGCGAGTAACGCGCAGTCGATCGCGTACTCGGCCATTATTTCCTGTACGGCTGCGCCTTCGTTCACGCCGAGACCGACTGCTTTTACGCCGCGCGTTTGTTTCAGTTCGTCGAGTGCGCGGAAACCGCCTTCGTCGGTGAGTTGACGCCAGTAGTGGGCGTTCTTTTCGCCGTGCGTGAATCGGCCGATGTCATGAACCAGCACGATGTCGATATCGACGATGCCCAGTCGCTGCTGACTATCTTCGAACGACCGGATGATGCCGTCGTAGGTGTAGTCGTAGATCGCCTGAAAGGGCAGTGGCGCGGCCCAGCCTTCTGACCCGTCGTAGGGCGTCGTGCGCGGCACGAACCGCCGGCCGACTTTGGTCGAAAGCACGAAGTCGCAGCGCGGATAGCGGCGCAGGGCATTGCCCAGTCGATGCTCGGCCTTCGTGTGGCCGTAGTGTGGCGCGGTATCAAAAAAACGGATGCCGGATTGCCAGGCGGCATCGATCGTGTCCCGTGCTTCGTCCTCGCCAAGCTCGTGGTACAGCCCGCCGAGCGGCGCGGTACCGAGCGACAACGCGGTGACCTCAAGTGATGTCCGCCCGATCTTGCGTCGGCGCGCGACCGCTCCGGTCGTTTCTTGTGTGTCTCCAGTCATGTGCAACCCTCAGTCGATACATCCAAATTGAAACGCTCACTACGGTGCGAGACGAAACATTAACGCGTCAGGCGTCGTCGGGGGGCAAATTCGGGCGTGTCGGCTAGCGTTGAATCCGCTTGCGTTGGCAGTTTCAGTCGATGTGCACCGAGCGCATTAGAATGGCTACCCTCTCAAAAAGCGGCTGACGGAAGTTCTCGTCGCCGTATTCAATCGACGTATTCCTGACGATGGCCAAACTTCTTTCCGATTCCGAATTCCTGCGCTTCACCGACCTTCAGCAAAAGCAGGCGAATTTCATGACCACACCTGATGAAGCCGACGAACTGCGCAATATCGTGACGCGTGCGCAGAAGAAGCGCGATGCAAACCATCGAAGCGCATATCGTGCAGTTCGATATCGGCCCGAACGAGCTTTTCTCGCCAAAGCAAATTACTGAGGCTGCCCGTATGGTCTGATTCCTGCGGCAAAGAAGGAGCGTGCTTTGCCACCGCAGCTTATTTATAACGGCAAATCGTATCAATGGACGTCGCGTATATTGCCAGAAGAGATTCGTTTGCCGTTGTTCGAGGCGTTCAAATCCGGGCAATCTGTGAAGGCATTCATTGCCACGCGTAAAGACGCGGCACGTTGCGCACTGACGATCGCTCGCCTGGGGAAGGAAACAGCAAGTTTGTATGCCGAAGCATTGCTCGATGATCTGTCGTTGACGCGTTCGCAAGTCGATGAGGCGTTCGCTAAATTGGCGGCTTGAGGCTGCGCGGGAGCTTTATGCGCATAAACTCGCGCTGCCCATCGCTTCCGCGTTAATGGTTAAGAGGTAGTAAAGGAAGTCTCCGGTGACGGGCCGCACAATTGCATGTGAAAACCGACCACACTAGGGTCCTCAGTCTTCGCCATTTCGAACCCGACATTGCGTGCCAGCGTAATCATGCCTGCGTTCTCCCGCAACGCTTCTCCAATCAGCCAACGCGTGCCACGCTGATGTTCATAGTCGATGATGCGTGTGAGCAGTAGCTTCCCAAAGCCGAGACCTTTCTTCATATCTGAGCGAGCAGCGACCGCGAATTCTGCTGTTTCGTTGTCAGGATCCGCGATAGCCTGCGCGATGTCGAGCGTCTCCGGCATTCCATCTGCGCCGATTCGCGTGACGATCAGCGCCATCTCTCTGTCGTAATCGATCTGCGTCATCCGCGCTAGTTGCAAATGATCGAAGCTCCGCACGGCACCGAAGAGAAGCGCAGACGCAAATCCTCTGCGGTATTCGCGGCGACGAACCGCTTCTTCGTCTTCGGGGCGGATCGGGCGCTGTAATGCACATGCCTCGTCAATCGAGCGTTTCTTCCAGACGCCGTGGATATGCGACGATCGCAAGGGGCTGGCGGGCGGTGCACGCCTAAAGTGAATTGCGGTTCGTAGGCGGCGACAGCATCGCGTGTTACGAGCCAAGCGTAGGGTGACGATTTCCTCGATATAGCAAACCAACTATGATACTGCCGTCAACGCGTTCAAAAGCGACTCTGCAGGCAACTCTTGCGAGCGAGGCGAACGCTTCACTAGTCGGTTGAACCAGATGCATTGCACTGGATGCGTCGAGTTGGATCGGAATACTTCCACTTCAGTGGGACAGCCTGCTTGTTGTATTGACGGATGTAGCGCATGAGCTTCTTGTCGAGATCTTTGATGCTGTTGAATATCCCGCGCGTGATGACGTCGCGCTGGATGCGGGCAAACCCGTTCTCGACCTGATTGAGCCATG